>DAOLDO010000102.1:0-11883 GCA_035327325.1 Chloroflexaceae bacterium
CGCGCAGCCCGGCGTGAGCTCGGTGGTGGCCAACAGGGCCGTGCGCTCGATCGAGTGGGACGGCTGGGTCACCGACCTGCCGCTGCCCGCCGCGTGGGACGGCCGCCCCGACGTGCAGCCGACGGACGACCCCAGCGTTTGGCGGGTGGTCAACCCGGTGCCGATCGACATCGGCGCCGACGTCCTGCACCGCACCGCGCTCCCCTCGGGCGAGCCGATCCGCGGCGCGGGCGTCACCGTGGCCGTGGTCGACTCCGGCGTCTACTTCGACGAGGCCGTGCGCGCCGAGTTGGGGCCGGTGGTCAGCCGCCAGTTCGTCGGCCAGGCCGACTTCATCAACAGCACCTGCCCGAGCGAGGCCGACGCCAAAGGCAAGCTGCGCGTCCTCGGCAAGCAGCGCGAGGACCACTGCTGGCTCGACCACGCCGACACGCGCGACGGCTACGGCCACGGCACCGCTGTGGCGAGCATCATCTGGAACAACTTCACCGACGCGAACACCGGCGTGAGCCTCGGCGTCGCGCCTGGCGCCTCGGTGCTCAGCGTGCGCGTGCTCGACGACGAGGGCCAGGGCACCTACGAGACGGTGATCAACGGGATCCAGTTCGTGGTCAAGCAGGCGCCGCGCCACAAGGTGCGCGTGCTGAACCTCTCGCTTAGCGCCCTGCCGAGCGTGCCCTACTTCGTAGACCCTCTGAACCGGGCGGTCGAGGTGGCCTGGCTCAAGGGCATCACGGTGGTGGTGGCCGCGGGCAACGACGGGCCGGCCCCCGGCTCGGTGACGGTCCCCGGCAACGACCCCTACGTGATCACGGTGGGCGCCGTGGACGGGCGCCGCACGCCGGGCTACTGGGCCGACGACGAGCTACCCGCGTGGTCGGCCGCCGGCCCCACAGGCGACGGCTTCGTGAAGCCCGACCTCGTGGCGCCCGGCGTGAATATCATCTCGTTCATGCACAAGGACCCGGCCAACCCGGCGCGCTCGCAGCGCATCGTGCAGCTGCACCCCGACAATGCGGCGACCAGCAGCCTGTTCCGCATGAACGGCACCAGCATGTCGGCCGCCGTGACCTCGGGCGTCGCCGCCCTGGTGCTCCAGGCCAACCCGAAGCTCCAGCCCGACCAGGTCAAGTACCGGCTGATGGCCTCGGCCCGCCCCGCGGCGGTCGGCGAGCCGCCGGCCCTGGTCTACCCGGTCTTCCGGCAGGGGATGGGCCGGCTGTGGGCCCCCGACGCGGCCCTGGGCAGCTTCGCGCGGAACGGCAGCGGCAACCCGGGGATGGACCTGCGCGCCGACCTGCTGCACGGCTTCCTCGACCAGCGGGACCTGGCCTTCCACTACCAGGGCCCGGTGCGGAGCGTCACCAGCGATGACGGCGAGGCGGAGCTGTACTACCTGAGCTTCGCGAACGGGCAACTCCTCGGCCTGGGCGCCTGGTCGGGCGAGGCCGGCTGGCTCGACGCGGGGGTGATCGGCAGCCGCCGGCTGGTCTGGGTGATCGGTGGCGCGCCGCTGGACAGCGCCGGGCTGGCCTGGGCCGGCGGCCTGCCGGCCGATGCGCTGATCGACTCGAGCAAGCGCCTGGTCTGGGTGATCGATCGCCAGATCTGGGAGGGCAGCGCGGGCTGGACGGGCGCGAGCATGCCCTGGCTTGGCCCCGAGTCGGTCGAGCCGAGCCGGCGGCTGGTCTGGGTGACGGGACGCGCCGAGTGGGAGGGCGGCCTCGCCTGGCCCGACGCCGGCGTCGAGCCGAGCCGGCGGCTGGTCTGGGTGACGGGCAACGGCGTGAGCGACACGACCGTCCATAGCACGAGCTGGGTCGAGGCGCCGTAGGCGTCGGGCGCCGGTGGCGCGGCGTGGCCAGGCGCGGCGGGTGAGGTCCCGCCGCGTCTGTGTTTTGGGCCGGGGCGACGCGGGGGCGTCGCCCCGCCGCGGGCCTGATCAGCTCACCGGCGCGCCGGCCTCCGCGAGCAACTGGAGGGCCTCACGGGCACGGGCGAGGTCGAAGCTCGCGCCGAGGGCGGACAGGCCCTCGACGGCCTGCGCGAGGGCGAGGCGGGCCGCCACGCGCCGGGCGGGCTGGCGGGCCCGAATGCGGCCGAGGTCGAGCCGGGCCAGGCTGAGCTGGTAGGCGTCGCCGCGCTCGCCGCACTGGGCCTCGGCGGCGGCGGCGAGGGCCTCGGCCAGCTCTAGCTCGCCCTGCTCGGCCCTGATCTCCGCCAGGGCGCGCAGCGACTCGGTCTCCTGTTCGGGGAGGCCGGCGGCGCGGGCGAGGGCGAGGGCCTCCTCGGCGAGGCGCGCGCCGGCCACCAGGTCGCCCTGGCGCGCGCGGACCAGAGCCTGCAGCCAGCGCACCTGGATGATCTCGTCGTCGCCCACCGCGTCGAGCCGCTCCGAGGCATCGGCCAGGTGGCGCTCGGCCTCGGCAAGAACGCCGTGGATCAGGGCCAGGTGGGCCAGGCCGATGGTCGCCCTGACGAGGCCGAACTCCTCGCCGAGGCGGGCGCTGATGGCGCGGCTGAGGGCGAGGGCCTCGGTCGCGCGGGCGTGGTCGCCCGTGGCCATATGCACGAGGCCGAGATTGGCCAGGGTGAGGGCCTGGTCGGGCATATAGCCGATGGCCCGGCGCAGGCGCAGGGCCTGTTCGAGGCTCTCGAGGGCCGCGGGCCAGCGCCCCCTGGCGTAGTGCAGGCTGCCGAGGTTGTCGTAGGCGGCCGCGGTGCCCGGGGCGTAGCCGAGCCGCTCGTAGATCGCCAGGCTGCGCTCGACGTAGGTCACGGCGTCGTCCAGCTGGTCCTGCTCGTAGAGTACGCCGGCCAGGATGCGGTAGAGGCTGGCGAGGGTGAGCGGATCGTCGGCGCCGTCCGCGTCGCGGGTGGCCTCTTTGGCGATGGCGAGGGCCTCGGCGAGCTGGCCCTGGCGCAGGCGCACTGAGGCGAGGCGGTACTGGAGCATGCGCCGGGCCGCCGGGTCCGCGGCGCCGTCGCGGTCGAGCAGGGCGAGGCCCGCCTGGGCGTGGTCGGCGGCCCGCTCGAGCTGGCCCTCGCGCATGCGCAGGTCGGCGAGCTCGCCAAGGAGCTGGACGCCGAACTCGCGCCAGGTACCTCGCTCGATCAGGCTGGCCTGCAGGCGCTCGGCGGCCTCCTCGAGCACCAGACCGGCCTCGGCGAGGTCTCCCATGGCCTTGAGGGCGCGGGCCAGCCCCAGGCGCGCCGAGAGGGCATGCCGCCCTTGGCCCGCGGGGTGGCTCGCCATCAGGGCGGCCGCCTGGCGGTAGTGCTGGGCGGCGGTCTCGCTGGCGAAGCGGCGCTCGGCGTGGCCGGCGGCCTCGATCAGGTAGGGGATGGACAGGTATGGGGTGGCGCTCTCCGCGTACTGCCGGGCCAGAGCCTCGGTGCGCTCCTCGGGCGACCAGCAGCCCTCGGCCACGATCGCCTCGGCCGCCAGAGTGTGGAGCTGCCGGCGGTCGCGGCGCAGGATGGTCTCGTAGATCGCGTCCTGGACGAGCACGTGCAGGAATGCGTAGCTGCTGTCGGCGCCGACGGCGCGGCTCAGGAAGCCGCGGGCGGCCAGCTGCTCGAGGCGGCCCCTGGCCGCGGAGCGGTCGCCGCCGTCGAGCCGGGCGAGCAGCCCGACGGGGGCCGCCCGACCGACCACGGCGAGCCGCTGCAGCTGCGCGCGCAGGTCGGACGGCAGGCGGTCGAAGCGGGCGAGGATCAGGTTGCGCAGACCTGTTGGCACGCCGGCTAGCAGCTCGGCGGCGTGAGGCGCGGCGACCCAGCCCCGCTCGGCAAGGACGAGCCCGCCCTGCTCGATCAGCATCCGGATCTGCTCCTCAATGTAGAGCGGGTTGCCGGCGGCCCGCTCGAGGATGCGGCGCGCCAGCTCCAGGGTCTCGGCGGCGGGGTGGCGCAGCATGGCGTCAATCAGGGCCCGCCCATCGTCCGCGCTGAGCGAGGTAAGGCCGACCGCGACCGCCTCGCGGGCGTCGAGGGGCAGCAGGTCGGGCTCGGCGGTGCGCGAGACGAGCACGAAGGCGAGGGGTGAGTCGGCGGTGGTCGCCAGGAGCGAGCGCAGCAGCTCGCGCGAGGGCGCGTCGGCCCAGTGCAGGTCGTCGCAGAACATGGCCAGGGGGGCGACCTCGGCGGCCGCGACGAGGGCCTGCCGGAAGGCCGCCGCGAGCTGGCGCTGGAGCATCGCCGGGTCGAGGGCCGCCAGTGCCTGGGCCGCCGCCGGGGGCTGCTCGAGTCCGAGGGCGTACTGGAGGTAGGGCAGCACCTCGGCGGGCAGGCCGAGCTCGGCGGCGAAGGCCGCGAGGGCGGGTCCGGCGTCGCCCGGACGCGCCGGCGCGCCGACCAAGGCGCGCAGCAGCTCGCCGGCCAGGTAGAGCGGGCTGTGGCGGGTGTGGGCGAGGCAGGCGCAGCGGCAGACGCGGAGGGGCGGCGGCGCGGCGGCCTGCAGCTCGGCGACCAGGCGGCTCTTGCCGATGCCGGCGTCGCCCGAGATGATCGCCACGCGCCGCTGGCGGTCGGCGCACACGGCCTCGAGCAGCCCCCGCAGGCGGGCGAGGTCGGCGTCGCGGCCCACCATAGGGGCGGCCAGGCCGGCGATGCCGCGCAGCGAGCCGGGCTGGGCCGCGGGGCCGAGGGGCCTGTAGGTCTGCAAGGGCTCGGCGACGCCCTTCACCAGCAGAGGCGGCTGGGCGTCGTAGGCGAAGAGCGGCGCCGTGCGCGCGTAGGTCGAAGCGCTGACCAGGACGGTGCCGGGCTCGGCGGCCTTCTCCAGTCGCGAGGCCAGGTTCACGGCGTCGCCCAGCACGGTGTACTCGCCGTGGAGGTCGCCGCCGATCGTGCCGGCGACCATCGAGCCGGTGTTGATGCCGATGCGCACCTGGAAGCTGAAGCCGTGCTGGTCGGCCACCCTGGCCCGCAGTGGGGCCAGGATCTTCTGCATCTCGAGGGCCGCGCAGACCGCGCGCTCGGGGTCGTTCTCGTGGGCCGCGGGCGCGCCGAAGATCGCCATCAGGCCGTCGCCGGTGAACTTGTTGACCGTGCCCTCGTAGCGATCAACCACGTCGGCCAGCAGGCGCATGGTCTCGTCCATCCAGACGAAGACCTGCTCGCTGTCCATGCTGTGCGAGGCCGCGGTGAAGTTGGTCACGTCGAGGAAGAGCACCGTGGCCTCGCGCTGAGCGCTGGCGCCGTCGGGGGGCGGAGCGGCGTCGAGCTCGGAGCGGCAGTAGCCGCAGTAGCGGTGGTCCTCGGGGACGTGGCGCTCACACGAGGGGCACTGGCGCATCGCTGCCACGATCATCTCCCGCGCCGGCCTCGGTACGACCCGGGGGGGCGGACCACCCGGGGAAGCCGTGGCCTCAGTATACACACGCGGTGCGACCGGGGGCGGGGCGCCTACCGACGCAGGCCGGCCGCGCGCAGGAGGCCGTCGAGCCAGGCGGCCTCCTCGGGGGGCGGCTCGGGGGGCGGCGGCGGGGCCGTGTAGTCCACGCGCCGCTCGTAGCGGGCGCTCGCGTAGATGGCGCGCAGGCAGGCGCTCAGGTCGAGGGGCACGTCGGGGTCGGGGTGGCGCAGGGGGACGGCCACGACCGGGATCGGCTCCTGCCAGGTGACGGGCCAGATGTCGACCTCGGGGCGCAGCTCGGCGCGGCTCAGAGAGATAAAGCCCGGCGCGGGCGGCAGCTGCGCACGCACCTGGGGTCGGTTGCCGGCCCGCAGCAGGTCAATCTCGAGGAGGTGGGCCGCGGTCTTGAACAGCTCCTGGCGCTTGTGCTCGTAGACCTCCGCGCCGTCCTGGCCGGGGCGCTTGTTGGCGGGCGAGAGCAGCTCGATCGCCGTGACCAGCTCGTCGCCGTTGACGGTGCGGATCTCGAGCCGGGCGTAGCGCGTCGGCACCGTCATCGTCACGCGGCCCCTGATCGGGGGCGGGGCGATGGCCACCGCGACCCCGCCCGCGTCTCCCGCGGGGCTCTCGACGATGCCGACGTCCGGCACGATCGCCCGGCGCACCGGGGCGATCTCGATGCTCTCCAGGGTGACGTACGGCGTGATCACGGCGGCGTAGCCCGGCCCGAGCCGGCCCTGGATCTGGTCGCCAATGGCGGTAATCAACCGATGGTGTACATCGGGCCAGAGGCTGGGCGCCTCCAGGTAGGGGTCCATGCCTGGGAAGGGGCTCTGCATCGCGCGCCTCCTTTGCGTCACCCCTATTATACCGCCCTCGCGCCGCTCGGGCTGGTCCTGGTCTCCCCGAGCGCCTACGGCACGAGCAGGACCTTGGCGACGGGGCCGGGGGCGCTGACGAGGCGCTCGAACCAGGGGCCGCCCTCGGCGAGGTCGGCCTCGACGACCCAGGGCTCGAGGCGGACGGCGCCGGCGGCGAGCAGCTCGACGGCGGCCAGGAAGTTGGCGGGGCTGTAGGCGAAGGCGCCGCGCAGCACCAGCTCGCGCCGGATCACATCGGCGGCGGGGATGGGGCCGGTCTCCTCGTGGAGGCCACTGAGCACGACGGTGCCGGCGGCGCGGGTGGCGGCCACGCAGGCGGCGCGGGTGGGCGTGGCGCCCACGGCATCAACCGCGGCGGCGGCGCCCGCCCCGCCCGTGGCGTCGCGCACCGCCTTGACGACATCCTCGCGCCCGGCGTTGATCGGGCGGGCGCCGAGCTCCTCGGCCATGGCCAGGCGGGCTGGATCGAGGTCGGAGACGAAGACCGGGCCGGCGCCGAGGCGGCGCAGGACCTGGAGGGCGAGCAGGCCGATCGGCCCGGCCCCGGCGATGAAGACCGGCTCGCCGGCCACGGGGCCGGCCAGGGCGCCGATGCGCACGGCCACGCCGACGGGCTCGGCCAGGGCGCCCTCGCGCAGGCTCAGCCCGGCGGGCAGGGGCACGACCGACGCGTCGGGGGCGAGCACATACTCGGCGTAGGCGCCGGGGCGGTGCGCGCCGAGCAGGCCCCGCTGCGCGCAGAGGTGACCGTCGCCGCGCCGGCAGTAGGCGCAGGCGCCGCAGGACGAGAGGGGGTTCACGGTGACGGCCTGGCCGACCTGGAGGGCCGGGCTGCGGGCGGCGGCGCCCTCGCCCAGGGCGGCCACGGTGCCGGCGAACTCGTGGCCCATCACCAGGGGCGGCACGCGCAGGGCGTTGTGGCCCAGGTAGGCGCCCAGCTCGGAGCCGCAGATGCCGGCGAAGGCCACGCGGACGAGGGCCTCGCCGGGGCCGGGGGCGGGCGGGTCCTGCTCGCGGACGGCCATGGCGCGCGGCGCCTCCCAGACGAGAGCCCTCATGGCAGCACCTCCTCGGCGATCACAAGCATCGTCTCGCCCTTGGCGATCGGCGCGCCGAAGGGCTGGAGCAGGATATAGCCGTCGCGGGGGGCGCGCACCTCCAGCGGCGGCGCGCCGACGCGCTCGAAGTCGTAGAGGCGGCCCACCAGCTCGCCGGCGCCGACGGCGGCGCCCACCTCGTGGGCGGGCTCGAAGACGCCGCCTGTGGGCGCGGGCAGGTAGGAGTCGAGGCCCGTGGCCGCCACCAGGCGCGGCGGGTGGCCGCGGGCGGGGTCAACCGGTTCGATCGGGCCGGGGAGCATGCCATAGTGGCGCAGCACGTTCTTGATGCCCGTGTGGGCGTGGGCGACGCCGCGGCGCAGCACACCGCCGGCGTAGCCGAACTCGCCGCCGATCGTCACCTTGCCCATGGCCTCGGCCTGGTCGGTGAGCAGGCCGGAGGCCATCTCGCTGGAGTAGATCATGACGAAGGGCGTATCGAAAAGCGAGGCGACGCGCACCATCTCGGCGCGCTGGGCGGGGTCGGGCACCTCGTGGAACGAGGCGCAGAGGGCGAACTGGCCGCCTGAGCGCCCGGCGGCGTGGATGTCGAGCACCACCTCGACGTGGGGGAAGATCGCCGTGGTCACGAAGTGGGCGATGCGCGCGGTGAGGGTGCCGCGGGGGCTGCCGGGGAAGGCCCGGTTCATGTTGGCGCCGTCCTTGGGCGAGGCGCGGGTGCCGGCGACGCAGGCGGGGGTGTTGAGGCGCGGCATGAGGATCAGGCGGCCGCGCAGCTCGGCCGGGTCGAGCTCGTGCATGAGGCGCCAGACGGCGACCTGGCCCTCGTACTCGTCGCCGTGGGTGCCGCCGAAGGCGACGACGCCGGGGCCGGAGCCGGCGGCGCCGTTGATCACGGCCATAGGGACGAGGGCGTTGCCCCACTCGCCGTCGTAGTGGAAGGCCAGCTCGTAGAGGGCCTTGCCGGGCCGGTCGAAGTCGAGCTGCTCGTGGTAGTGGATGGTCTGGACGTCGAAGGTCATAGGGGTGCTCTTCGCGGGGGGCGAGAGCCGCCCCGGTGGGGCGGCTCTACCGGGCGGCGCGGGCGTGCCCACCGGAGCGGCGCTACCGGGCTACTCGCTACCGCGCAGGCGGGGGTCGAGGGCATCGCGCAGGCCGTCGCCGAGCAGGTTGAAGCCGAGCACGGTGATCACGATGGCGATGCCGGGGGCGATGGCGACCCAGGGCGTGAGCTCCATGTAGCGGCGGCCACTGCCAAGCATAGTGCCCCAGGAGGGCTCGGGCGGCTGGGTGCCGAGGCCGAGGAAGCTGAGGGCCGCCTCGGCGAGGATGGCGGTGGAGAGGAGCAGGGTGGTCTGGACGATCAGGGGCGCGGTGATGTTGGGGAGGATGTGGCGGGCGATCAGCCCCAGGTCGCCGACGCCGGTGGCGCGGGCCGACTCGATGTAGAGGTGATTGCGCACGGCGAGGACCTCGCCGCGCACGAGGCGGGCGTAGATCGGGGCGTAGACGATGCCGATCGCGATCATGGCGTTGGTGAGGCTAGGGCCAAGGAGGCCGGCGATCACGATCGCCAGGACGAGGCTGGGGATGGCGAAGAGGATATCCACCAGGCGCATGAGGAGGTTGTCGGTGCGGCCGCCGAAGTAGCCGGCGACCATGCCGACGGCCCCGCCGGCGGCCAGGGCCAGGCTCACCGAGACCAGGCCGACGTAGAGCGAGATGCGCGAGCCATAGATCACGCGGGAGAGGATGTCGCGGCCGAACTCGTCGGTGCCGAGCAGGTAGGGTGGACTCGGCGCCTCGAGGCGGCGGGCGACCTGGTCGGTGGGGCCGAAGGGGCTGATCAGGGGGGCGGCGAGCGCCACGAGGGCCACCAGGACAATGATGGCCAGGCCGGCGACGCCGAGGGGGTTGCGGCGCATGGCGCGCAGGAAGGCGGAGCCGCGCCGGCGGGGGCGCGCCAGCGTGGGGGCGGCGACCTCTGATGCTGCCGAAGGACTAACCATAGCGAATCCGCGGGTCAACGTAGCCGTAGAGCAGGTCCACGGCCAGATTGACCAGAATAAAGATCAGGGCGAGGAACAGCACCGTGCTCTGCACGACCGGATAGTCGCGGTTGTAGATCCCGGTGAGCAGGAAGAAGGCGACGCCGGGCAGGGCGAAGATCTGCTCGATGATCACCGAGCCGCCGAGCAGGGCCCCGAACTGCACGCCGATCACCGTGAGCACGGGGATGAAGGCGTTCTGGAGAGCGTGGCGGGCCAGCACCAGCCGCTCGCGCAGGCCCTTGGCGTAGGCGGTGCGAATATAGTCCTGGCGCAGCACCTCGAGCAGCGAGGCGCGAGTCATGCGCATGATGATCGCCATGGGCTGGAGGGCCAGCAGCAGGGCGGGCACGATCATGATCTGCATGTTCTGCCCGAAGTTCTCGAAGGGCGAGACCCAGCGGAGGGGCGGGACCCAGCGGAAGACGGTCGAGCTGATCAGCAGGAACATAGTGGCGAGCCAGAAGGCCGGGAAGGAAAGGCCGACCAGGCCGACGATGCGGGCGAGGATGTCGGAGGGGCCATTGCGGCGCACGGCGGAGAGCACGCCGAGGGGGATGGCGAGCAGGCAGGCGAAGAGGATGGCCATCAGCGCCAGCTGCACGGTGACGGGCAGGCTGCGGGCGATGCTCTCGCTGACGGGGATGCCGGTACGCATGGAGACGCCGGCGTCGCCGCGCAGCAGGCCGCCCACCCAGACGGCGTACTGCAGGACGATCGGCCGGTTGAGGCCCATGCTCTCGCGAATCTGGTCGAGGGTCTGCTGGTTGACCTGCGGGTCGCCGCCGAAGAGGATGTCAACGATGTCGCCGGGCAGCATGCGCAGCAGCACAAAGACGATCAGCGAGGTACCGATCAGGGTCGGGATGACCAGGGCCAGGCGCTGGAGGACGTATCTACTCATGGTGCGCAGAGAGCCTCAGGGAGGGCCAGGCCCCCCTGAGACCCTGCTATCGTGCAGGCTAGGCCGACACCGTGACCTCGCGCAGCGACGGGCGGAAGGTGGTGAAGGCGACGTAGTAGTCCTGGACGCGGTTGCGCACGGCGGAGAAGCGGTAGTCCTGGTAGAGGAAGAGGTGGGGCGCCTCGTCGAGGACGATGCGCTGGACCTGGGCCATCAGCTCGACGCGCCTGGCCTGGTCGAGCGTGGCCATGGCCTCGTCGTAGGCGGCGTTGAGCTCCTCGTTCTGCCACTCGGGGAACCAGTTGGCCTCGGCGATGCCGAGGCGGCGGAAGTCGTTGAGGTAGCCGCTGACGTCGGCGCGCATGCCGCGGGCGGTGAAGCACCAGTCGAACTCGCCGTTGGTGACGCGCTGGGCGAAGGTGCCGAACTCGACCTGCTCGATCTGCATGTCAATATTGAGCTGGCGCAGCTGCTCCTGCACGACGACGGCGTTGTCGTTGGCGTAGCCGGTGAAGGTCATCGCGGTGACCTGGAAGCCGTCGGCGTAGCCGGCGTCGGCCATGAGCTGGCGGGCGCGCTCGACGTCCACGGTGTAGGCTGCAGCCAGCTCCTCGTCGGGGAGCGAGAAGTCGCCGTAGCCGGGGACGACGGGGCCGGTGAAGACGGCCTCGCCCTCCATCACCTTGTCGATCACCTCCTGGCGGTCGATCACGAGGCTGATGGCCTGGCGGACCTCCTTGACGTCCCAGGGCTGGCCGCCTTTGAGGGTGAACTGGATGACCTTGGGCTGGGAGAAGAGGCCCTTGGTGACGGTGATATCGGGCTCGTTCTCGAGGCGGCGGGCGCCGAGGGGCGTGATGTCGGCGCCGTCTATGTCGCCGGTGCGCAGGGCGGCGATGCGGGCATCCTCCTCGGGGATGATGCGGTAGATCAGCTGGTCAACGCCGGGCTGGTCGCCGCTCCAGTGGCCGTCAACGCGCTCGTAGACCACCTCGGAGTTAGGGGTGTAGCTGACGAGGCGGAAGGGGCCGGTGCCGATCGCCTCGACGGCGGGGTTGATCTCGTCGACCATGCCGCTGGGGAAGATCGAGGTGTAGCGCGACCAGGCGAACAGGCCGGGGATGGTCGGGTCAACCTTGGTAGTCTTGATCTGCACGGTGAGGGGGTCGAGCACCTCGACGGACTCGAAGTTGGCGAAGAAGCTAGCGCCGGGGTTCTGGCCGTCGCCGGGGGGGGTGATGATCGTGTCGAGGGAGTACTTCACGTCCTCGGCGGTCAGCTCCTTGCCGTTATGGAAGGTGACGCCCTCGCGCAGCTTGAAGACGTAGGTGAGCTCATCGGGGGTCTCGTACGACTCGGCGAGGCCGGGCTGGACCTGGAGGTCGCGGTCCCAGTAGAGCAGCGAGTCATAGACGGGCTCGCGGGCCTCGTAGTTGTACTGGCCGGTGGTGTTGATGCCGTAGGGCTCCATGGAGACCGGGTCGCCGATCATGGCCCAGGTGAGCAGCGTAGGGGCGGCGGCGGCGGGGGCCTCGGTGGGGGCGGCGGCGGCGGGGGCCTCGGTGGGGGCAGCGGCGGGGGCCTCGGTGGCCGCGGGCGCCGCCTGGGCGGTGGTGGGCTGGGCGGCCGGGGG
>DAOLDO010000103.1:0-11856 GCA_035327325.1 Chloroflexaceae bacterium
CAGCTGCGGGGCGATACGAGCGGGACGGGGTGGGTGCTGATGATCGTCGGCATCGCGCAGGCGGGTGGCGTGGCGGCCCGGGCGGCACAGAGACACGAATGACCAGCATTGACCGGCGCGGCCTGGCCGCCTTTCTTGGAGTGGCCTTCGGCGGTGCCTGGCTTGCCGATCTCGGCCTTGTCCTCACCGGCGGCGTTGCCGGAAGCAGTGGGTGGCTCATCTATGTCGCGATGGCCGCCCCTGCCGCCGCTACGTTCGTTGTCAGCCGCTATGTGAGCCCAACCGCTTGTGTAGGTCACGACACCGGGCTGATCCTGGGCCGGCGCGGAAGCGGGTGGGTCTGGCACTGGCTGTTCGGCTGGCTGGGCGTGGCGGCCCTGGCGAGTATGGGGCCGTTTGTCGGCGCACTCCTCTGGGTCCAGTCCCTTGACCTGGTCACGTTGAGCGGAGCGCCGTCCGTCCTTGGCACGCTCCTCCCGGGCGTACCCCTCGGGAGCGACAATGGCAGAACGCTGGTGTGGATCATCCTCGCGACGCTGCCATTGCAGGCGCTCCCAGCTGCGCCGGTTGTGTGGCTTGAAGAGTGGGGCTGGCGCGGGTATCAACTCCCGTCCCTGCTGCCGCTGGGAACCTGGCCAGCCCCTGCTTGGGAGTATTGCGATCGTCGTCGGAAGCATCGTCTGGGGCATGTTGTTAGGCTGGACCAGGCTGGCGAGCGGCAGTGTCTGGCCGGCCGTCCTGGGCCACGCGGCGCTGAATACGGGCGCAGTTGTGCCGCTCGTGCTCGCACCGGCGGATGCGCCGCCAAACCCACTGCTGGTCGGCGTAAGTGGACTCACCGGCTGGATTCTGCCACTTGCCGTGACCCTGCTGCTGGTTGCCGTTGGTCAGCTCCCGCGGCCACGATGGCTGCGGGCACGGCACACACGGTAGGGGTTGCGCACACCCCAGCGTGCCAGCAGCGGCGTGAACGTAGCTGGGCAATCCTCGGGTCAGCCGCCTCCGGTGAGGGTAGTCGAACGACCTTCTACCTTGTGCTGCCTGCGAAGACGGCGTATTGTAGCCCGGTGTGAGCTGCACCTGGGATGAAAGCTGCGAGGAGGACACCAATGGCGCTCGCCAGAGCCTTGCTGATCGACCTCGATGGCGTGCTCCGGAGCTGGCGCGGCCAGGACGACCCTGCCACCGAACGTGGCTTTGGCTTGCCGCCCGGATCCATACGACGCGTTGCCTTTGCCCCTGAGCGGCTACTTCCGGCGATTACCGGGGCCGTCTCAGATGCGACCTGGCGTGCACAGATTGCCGCTGCGCTGGCCGAGCAGTTCCCCGCTGCGGATACGGCCCGCGCTCTCCGGTGGTAGTCGGCATCACCAGGGCAGGTGGACGCCGACGTGCTCGAGCTGGTCACCGCGTGTCGGAGACGCGGCCCTGTTGTCCTGGTCACCAACGCCACCTCACGCCTCCCAGATGACCTGCATCAGCTCGGGCTCACAACCGCCTTCGACGCCGTGATGAACTCGTCGAGCATCGGCGTCGCCAAGCCCGACCCCAAGATCTTTGCTGCAGCCCTTGCCGTAGCCGGGGTTCCTGCACCAGACGCGCTGTTCGTCGACGACACACTTGCCAACGTCGAGGCTGCTCGCCACCTTGGCGTAATCGGCCACCACTATGTTGGAGTTACCGAACTACGTCAAGCACTCGAGGCTTGCGGCCTGTGTGAGCCTTCAGCCCGGCAGGGCTGATGCCACTGTAGTGCCCCTTACACGGCGGCAGCGAGAGCTGCTGCGGTTTGGCGGCCAAAGACAGGGCTTGACTTTCATGTAGCATGAAGGTGGATACTACCTCCCACCGAGCCGGCCTGTGACAATCAGGGGAGGTCACACCACATGTTCAAGATCAGCCACTTCTCGCGCCTGGGGCAAGTTCCCACGTCGGTGCTCCGCTACTACGACACCCTCGGCCTGCTCCAGCCCGCCCAGGTCGACCCGGCCACAGGCTATCGCTTCTACACCGCCGAGCAACTGCCGCGCCTGCACCGCATCCTGGCCCTGAAGGACCTCGGGCTCTCCCTGGAGCAGATCAAGCTCATGCTGGACGATGCCCTGTCGGCCGAGGAAGTGCGCGGGATGCTGCGCCTCAAGCAGGCCGAGCTGCAACAACGCGTTGCGGAGGAGCAGGCCCGTCTCGGACGGGTCGCAGCCCGGCTCACACCGCTCGAGCAGGCGGAGCGACGACCGGCCCAGGATGTGCTCCTCAAGTCGCTTCCAGCCCAACCGGTGCTGGCAGTACGGGCCGTGGTTGCGCTTCCCGCGGGGGTCGCCGAGCTGTTGGAGGATGCCTTCGGTACGCTCCTGCCCCTGGGCGTGCGGCCGGCCGGGCAGCCGATGGTCGTGTTCCACGACGAGGAGTTTCGCGAAACCGACCTCGACGTCGAGCTGGCGATCCCGGTTGGCGCGACAGCCACGCGTGCTATCGCTCTCCCCCACGATCGGTTCCTCAGCCCAGGTACCCTGGCCGCGATCGAGCAGGCGGCGTGTACGCTGCATCACAGCACCTTTGCGGAGATCGCCGACAGCTACGCGGCCCTGGGCTGCTGGATTGCCGGCAGCGGCTACACCATCGCCGGCCCGCCGCGCGAAGTCTATCTCACCGCCCCCGCTGACGACGGTCGGTCCCTGACCGAGATCCAGTACCCCGTCCAGGGCACCCACGCCGGAGGCCTCGCATGAGCATCCTTCCCAGCTACACGAGTGTTGGCGGCGTCCACCCTGAAGCCGCGGCGGCAACCAACGTGCTCGCCGCCGCCGGGCTTCGTCGCCCTGACACCGTCGCTCCTCTGAGCGAGGCTCTGATCTTCGGGATTGCGGGCGGCCTCGGCGCCCTCTACATCTTGTGGGAGTGGGAGGCCCACAACGTGAAGGTGCTGGTGCTCGGCTTCCACCACCTGGGCAACTACCCCGTCCGCTACTTCCAGGGGCTGGCCGACCGGCTCAACGTCCGCGTCGCGATGCCCGAGACCGGCAGCCGCCGGTCGGCGACCCAGACCCTTGACGGCGCCCTTGCCGCCGGTAAGCCCGCCGTGGCCTGGGTCGACCGCGCCTCGCTCCCCCACCTCCAGCTGCCCGAGCGGCTGCGCGGGCGCCTGGGGCATCTCGTCGCCGTCTGTGGTCGCACCAGCGACGGCTACTGGATCGACGATCGTGCCGCCGCGCCGTTCTTCGTCCCGGCGGACACGTTCGGCGATGCCCGCGAGCGCATTCCGTCGTACAAGCAACGCCTGCTTCTCATCGACGCCGTGGCGCCGTTCGACCTCCCGGCGGCGGTGCAGTCCGGCATCACCGCTCAGCTCGACTACCTGGGCAGCGACTCGGACTCGTTCGCGCTCCCGGCGCTGCGCAAGTGGGCGAGACTGCTCACGCACCCTACCCACAAGAAAGGCTATCCGGTGGTCTTCGCCGATCGGCGCGGCCTGTTCCGGGTGTTGCGCGCGGCCTACGAGGAGATTACGCTCAACGTCGGCGCGGGGGCGTTGCGTGGTCTCTACGCGGACTTTCTCCGAGAAGCCGCGCAGATACTCGAAAACCAGGGGCTCCTGGCGGCCGCCGACGCCTACGCCGCCCTGTCCGTCCAATGGTTGGCGTTTGCTGATGCCGCGCTCCCCGATACGCCGTTCGCCCCATTCAAGCAGCTCCTGCTCGAGCGCCACACGGCGCTGCTCAAGGGCGGCGACGCCTGGCACGGGTGGAGCGCACGGACCGAGGAGCTGGAAGCGCTGGACTCCGCCTTCAACCGCGAGTTTCCCCTCGACGATGGGGCGACCAACCGGCTGTTCGCCGACCTCGGCGAGCAGATGCACGCCATCTATTCGCAGGAAGTCGCAGCCCTGGACTTGCTGAAGCACACGGCCATGTGACCAACACACTACCGCAACAGCGAACGATGACTATCGGGGCCTGAGCTGCTCCACGAGCATGACGGCGGTATCCGCCGGCGACGCGTGTGGCGGTGTGCGCCAGTGGCCATCGTTGCCGGGTCGCTCTACAGGGGGAACAGCGCGTCGGCGTGCGCAGACGTGAGCGGCTCAAGCAGCAGCCGTCGAGTCGTCATCGTCTCTGGCATGCTCACCCCTCCCCTATGGGCACGTGCTCACTGGTAAGGCCAGGTCAGCAGCAACAGATTGCCGAAGAGCAGGAGCTCGCCGACCCGCTGGATGAGCCCACGAACAGGAAAGAGCACCTGCACCGAGAGCGCAAGCGCAACCACCGCGACGACACCCGCGCTCCCCAGGAGCCACGGCACGAGGAACGGCGGTAGCAACCTCGGCTCGTCGGCGGCGAGGAACAGTGCCACGGCCCCGCCCACATACTGCACGCCGCCCGCCAGATTGTGCAACTGCTGGCGTCCGCTCCCCGTCAGCGGAGAGCCGCGGTCACAGGGAAACAGTGCGCCCCCAACGTACCCCACACCAAGGGCGACGGCGAGCAGGCCAAATCCCGCCGGGAACGTCACAGCCCCCTCGTTTAGCAGCGCCAGCGCACCGACTCCGAGCAGCGCGAGACCAATTGGGCCGAACAGGCCGAAGCTGACGAGACGCCCATCAGGTGCGCCTTGCTCACCGAGCTCGCTGATCGTATGCCTGATGAGGTTCACCGGGCTGTCAGGCAGCCCTTCACGCCCGGTCGTCGCAACCTCAGGCCCAACCACCTCGAGCATCACATCGGCGAGCTACGAGTGACCCGATCCGTAACACAGCAGACCGGTTTGGCGTGATTGGGACGTTGCCGGGACAGAGCGAGTGCAGCCTCACGGCGTACGCTCAGCAGTCTCGGCCCTTTGGATGCGTGTGTCCATGACAAGGTCATGAAGGCTTTGCTGCTCGCGCGTGGCAAGCGCAACGGCGATGTATAGGATGAGCAACAGATTGGATACGACCAACAGCACCTGCTGTGCTTGATTGAGGGGAGCGTCCGTGGAACAGCGGGTTGGTACCGGGGAGCCCCCGCAACTCGGCTGCCGGGAGACCCAGGTCGCTACGAACAATCTTCTGCCCGCCGCACCCGTAGAGGGCGATCTACCGCGTGAGGATGCTATGTCCACCATCATTACCTTGCAGGCAGTCACGGCCGAGAACTGGCGGGCCGTGGGCGAGCTGCGCGTGCGTGACGAGCAAGCCGACTACGTCGCACCAAATCTGTACTCCCTCGTGGAGGCGGCCTATGGCTTCCCCGGCGAGCTCGCCCACCTCGTGCTCACGCCCCTCGCGGTCTACGCCGGCCTGACCCTCGTGGGCTTCACGCTCTACAACAGCAGCCCGGCCCTCAACCGGTTCTTCATCATGCGGCTGATGGTTGATCAGCGCTACCAGGGCCAGGGGTACGGCAGCGCGGCGGTGCGCCTGCTGCTCCAGCTGTTCCAGGCACACCCGCAAGCGACCGAGGCGGCGATCAGCTACAACGCCGGCAACGTGGCAGCGCGACAGGTCTACCTCCGCTGCGGGTTCGAGGAGCTGCCCACGGAGAACGAGGGCGAGGTGCTGATGTGGCGCACGCTCAACCCGCACCCCAAGCCGTGGACCTCGCTCTGGAATCCCGCGTGGGCTGGCCGCTGATGCGGCCACAGGCACCGCCCCCCCGAATACCCCCCAAAGCAGCGAGCAAACCAACGAGGCCCAGTGTCGTGTGAGATGACGGTGCGGGAGACACACCTACCGAGGAGGTTGACACGTGGAAGCAGAAGCGCCAGGGCTCCAGGATCTGATCCGCGATGTGGCCGTGATGGTCGTCGTCCGTAACCTGCAGGTGTCGGTTGCCTTCTATAGCCAGAAGCTGGGCTTTACGCTCCACGACCAGCAGGCCCACATTGCCGCCCTCTCGTGCGGCTCGCTCCGGCTCTACCTGTTCACGCACAGCCCACCAACCCCCGACAAGCCGGCCATCACCCTGACCAACCTCAACGGCCCGGACACCGCCCCGATGATCATCGATCTGCTCGTCAGCGACTGCCAGGCAGCCTATCAGCGTTTGCTGGCCCGCGGTGTCGTGTTTCTCACCCCGCCGCACTCGCCACCGTGGGGCGGGCTACGCTGCTTTGCCAAAGACCCTGACGGGTATCTGATCGAACTCGAGGAGAACGAGGCCTCCCCGTTCCTTTCCCGTGCTGCTGAATCAGGCGGGTAGAGGAGCAGATGGGAGCTATTCGTTGCACCATGTGCGGCCAGCCGGTACAATGCCGGACACCGCCTCCACCCCCGAGGGCTATGGCTTCCCTGCGCATCGTCGCCCTGAGCGACACCCACGGCCTGCATCGCCACGTGCAGGTGCCTCCGGGCGACATCCTGGTGCGCGCCGGCGACCTGATCCGGCACGGTGACCGCGACGAGCTCGTCGACCTGAACGCCTGGCTGGGCGAGTTGCCCCACCACCACAAGATCATC
This sequence comes from Chloroflexaceae bacterium, assembly GCA_035327325.1. Lineage (GTDB taxonomy): Bacteria > Chloroflexota > Chloroflexia > Chloroflexales > Chloroflexaceae > CAIWXH01. The sequence goes on from DAOLDO010000103.1 coordinate 6,434, forward strand.
GTCGTCGGCAACCATGACTGGTGCTTTGAGGAGGACGCCGAGGCCTGCGTGGCGCTGCTGCCGAACGCCGTCTACCTCCAGGACGCCGCCGTCGCCGTGGAAGGTATCACGTTCTACGGCAGCCCCTGGACGCCGCGGTCTACGACTGGGCCTTTATGCTCGACCAGACGGTGATGCCGGGGGTGGTCTACCCAACATCAGGGGGCCTTTCGGTCACGGAACTGGAGGGCCTGCTGCGGGCGGTGCGTGTCCACGTCGAGCCGGTGGCCATCACGCTGACCGCCGTGAACCTGACCGACGGCCACGAGGAGGATATCCTCGCCGCAGCGGTACGCATCGCTGCGGCGGCACTCGGACAGCCAGCCGGCGTGTGAGCTGAACTCGGGGGCACCATGAACACATCACGGGCAGAGCGCTACGAGGGCCTCCAGGAGCTGGACGTTGCCGGGCTACACGCCTTCTGCAGCCCCGGCACCATTACGCCGGCGCTTCGGGTCGCGGGCCGCTGTGCGGCCGCCCAGCGTGTCCTGGCCCGGCTCTTCGGCTTCCCCATCGTTCCTGAGCTGCTCATCCTGGGCCGCGCCGATTGGCCGGGCCGGGCTGCGTTTCCAACCTACGGGGTCACCCACTACGACCTCCCGCGGCGGGCGATCGTCGCCCCCGGTGAGCCGGCTGACTTCTGGATGACAGTGCTGGAGCTGCTCGAACGTGCGGCTCCCGAGCAGCTCCCACTCCTTCGCGGGGTGTACGGCGATAGCGCCGGTCGCCCCGACCTCACCGCCCACGTGGACACCTGGGTCGCTCACGACCTTGGCCACGCCTACCACCTCGACCGGGGGTCGTGGTTCCCACGCCGCTGGCTGATGGAGCTCTTCGCCGACCTGTGCGCCTACACTGCACTTGCTCAGGCTGAACCCGGCGCGCTCCCCGCCCTGCTCACGCTGCCGCGGGCGCTCTGTGCGGTTGTACCTGAAGCGCTGCCGCTCTCCAGCCTGGCCGAGTTCGAGACGCACTACGGCGATGAGGTGCTGGACGTGGCGACCTACCTGTGGTATCACGGGCGGCTGTTCCGGCTGGCCGAGCAGCTTCACAAAGCACTTGGGGAACGCGCTCTGCAACAGCTGTGGGCGGTCTTCGTTGTCACAAGCGTGTCAGACGTCGACGACGCCGAGTTGGTTGCTCTGCTCGCGCAGGTTTCGCCGCTGCTCGCTGACGCCGCCCGTACCTGGCCCGCGCTGCCGAGGGAGGGCCTGTGAGTACCGCGCTACCAGACGTCACCACGCTCATCGCGCGCCTAGAGGAACTGGCGAACCCGGCGGACGCCGCGGGCATGGCTCGCTTCGGTATCCGGGGCGCCCGCGTGCTCGGCGTGCCGGTCAAGACGCTGCGGGCCATTGCCCGGGAGGCGGGGCGCAGCCACGCGCTCGCCGAGGGACTCTGGGCCTCCGGCATCCACGAGGCCCGCATCCTGGCCAGCATCGTGGCCGAGCCGAAGCGGGTGACGCTCGACCAGATGGAGCACTGGGTCGCCGACCTCGACTCCTGGGACCTCTGCGACCAGTGCTGCACCAACCTCTGGGTGCGCACCCCGTTTGCCCGTGACACGGCGCTGGAGTGGAGCGAACGTGAGGAGGAGTTTGTCAAGCGGGCCGGCTTCGTGTTGATGGTGCAAGTGGCTGGGAAAGACAAACGCGTACCTCTTGAGCTCCTCCACCGTTACCTCGCCCGCGTTGAGACTGCCGCCGGCGATGAGCGCAACTTTGTCAAGAAGGCGATCAGCTGGGCGCTCCGCGAGATCGGCCAGCGCAGCCCGGAGCTGAACGCTGAGGCGGTAGCGGTGGCTCGCCGCCTGCAGAAGGCTGACTCGCGAGTCGCCCGCTGGGTGGGGTCGGACGCGCTGCGTGAGCTGAGCAGCGAGAAGGTTGCGCAGCGCGTCGCTCGACGGTGAGGCGAGCGGCAGGGACCGCGTGCGGCGGTGAGCATACGCGAGCCGGCAAGCCTATGATGGGGTGTCTATTGGAGCAGGCGGTCGCACCGCAGGTCGAGGCCTGGCTTCCTGAGTAGCACGTGCGCGACCAGACCAGCACTGCCCTCTGAAGACACAGCGTCCGACAGCCGTAGGCCCTGGGATGTCACCAGGGTATGCGAGGAGAAATCGTTGATGACCACGCCGGCTGACACCACGTTGCTCCTGTCCGCCGTTCGCAACAACGCGGTCTGGTGTGACGCCGTCTGTCGCAGCCACGGCCGGCCCGGCACCTTCGAGCCGCACGCCTGGGTGAGCCACACACCTACACCGCCCTTCTACCCAAACGTGGTGACGCTGAGCGATGCGGAAGGCGCTGACGGGCAGCGTGCGACCGTGGCTGCACTCGCCACCTCGGGGCTCGCCCGCCCCTGGGCCGTCAAGGATAGCTTCGCCGCCCTTGACTTGACACCGCTCGGCTTACGGCCGCTGTTCGACGCCACCTGGATCGGGCGCCCGGCGGGGATGCCGCTTCCGTCAGACGTTGCGTCGGATGATGAGTGGCGCACGGTACGCGACGCCGCGCTGCTCACGGCGTGGGAGGCAGCCTGGAGCGGCGAGGCTGAGTCGCCCGAGGAGCCGGTGTTTCGGCCGGCCCTCCTCGCCGACCCGGAGGTGGCCGTGCTCGCCGGCGTCCGTGATGGCCGCGTGATCGCGGGGGTGGTGGCCAACCGAAGCGAAGGGGTGACGGGGATCTCGAACCTGTTTGTTCCCGAGGATGTGCCCGCGCTCAGGGCAGCCGCCCTTGCCGCGGTCGCGGCAGCCTTCCCCGGGACGGGGCTGGTCGGCTACGAGCACGGCGACGACCTCGCGGCGATGCTGGCGCTCGGCTTCACCGCCCTGGGCCCGCTCCGGGTATGGGAACTCGCAATCGCAGCACCATAGTTGCCGGAGGAGCAAGACACGATGGCCATCGTCAACGTCGGCTACGCTTCGACAAACTACTACGCGATCACGGCGGGGCGCTCATACCTGCTGGTGGATGTCGGCTTTCCGGGTACGCTCCCAAAGCTGCGCCACTCGCTTGAGCGGGCCGGGATCACCCTCCGCGCGGTCGAGCACCTGCTCGCCACCCACTACCACCCGGATCACGCCGGCCTTGCGCCGGAGCTGCAGCGCGAAGGCATACGGCTCCTTGTGCTGGAGCCGCAGCTCCCGTCTGTCCCCAGGCTGGGGCAATACATGAAGCCTGAGCACCGCTTCCAGCCGATCGCCCTTGCGGACTGTCTCGTCAGTAACCTCGCCGAAAGCCGGTCGCTCCTGCGGCGCCTGGGTCTTGACGGCGAGGTGATCGCGACGCCCGGCCACTCCGACGACAGCGTGACCCTCATCCTCGACAACGGGCTCGCGTTTACCGGCGACCTGCCGCCACCGTATATGGCGCCCGACGAGAGCGGGGCAGTCGAGCGGAGCTGGGAGGCCATCCGCGCCCGCGGTGTCCACACCGTCTACCCTGGTCACAGCCCGAGCTTCCGGCTGTAGGTCGTCCCTGTAGCAGTTGGGCTTTCACACGCAGCGTGGATGCCCGGAGCCCCAGCTCCTCGGCTGCCTGGTCGTCTTCCTCCCTGGAGCCGGGGTCATACGCCGCTAGCTCGATGCATACAGCTCGTCGAGGATGGCCTCGCGCTGGCGCTCCCGGCTCCCCACATGCTGGTCGAGCTCACGCCGCTCGGCGCTGATCGCCCGGCGGCGCTCCTCGCTCGCCTCAAGGTCGTCAAGGAGCCGGTCGCGTAGCGCCCCCTCACGCTCAGTGGTGCCCAGGGCGCCCAGGTTCTTACGCAGCTGCTCCTGCAAGGCGACGATCTGACCTTGCTCCTGCTCCAGGGCCGTGCGCCTCCCAGCAGTTGTGGCGTCCTCGGCGGCTAGCGAAAGGAGGCGCAGCAGGAGTGCGTGCGTCGCCTCGCTGAACGCCCCCGCGGACCGCAGCTCGTCGACCATGGCGGGCGTCCATGTTGTCACGTTCTCATAGGAGGTCCGCACTTCCCGCTCCCGGACTGCAAGCTCGGCCCTACCGCCCGCCGGAACAGGAACCAGCCAGCGGGTGTGGCCCTCCTGCCGCTCGGCCGGCTCCAGCGACTCGTAGTACTCGCCCCGCGGTGAGTCCCGCCGCTCCACCAGCACCCGGGTGTCGGCACCGACGTTGCTCGCGAGCCGGTAGCGCGTCTGTGTGCCGTGATACCAGGAAACCTCAGCCCGCCGCTCGTCCGCGTTCAGCACCACCCCTGCCAGGACGCGCGGCAGGTACTCGAGCTCCTCGCTCACGAGGATGCCGAACTCCAGCGCGAATGGAACCTGGAGCTCGTCGCCCACCCCAGTGAAGCGCACGATCCCCTCACCGCGGTAGCGGCCCCGCTCGCTGACCGTGATCGGCCCCTGCTCCAGCGCCACCCCGCTGGTGTTGCGCAGCCGCCACACGCGTAGCGGATGGTTGCTCATCTTCGCGCCATTGTAGACACACAGCTCCTCGTAGGCCACCTCGGTGTCGAGGAGCGGCACCAGCGCGGCCTGTCCGCGGCGCACGGAGATCGGCGTAGGCGCCCGGTAGGTCAGAAACTGCTCCTCGGCGTTGCCGCCCTGCATGGGCAGGAAGTAGCTGGCGCTGACCTTCAGGTCGCCCAGGGGGCCGGACTGATGGAGGAAGCCGGGGAGTGCGGGGTTCTGCTCGTCGCGGATGCGCACGAGATCGAAGAGGCTGTTGAGGTGGTTGGTGATCCTGGTGGCGTTGTCGCGCACGCTCAGCACCAACTGACGCTGGTCGTCGCTCAGCGTTCCGCTCATGCCGCGGGCCAGCATCTCGCTCATGCCCCGAACAACCGTGAGCGGGGTGCGGATCTCGTGGGCAAGGGTTGCGATGGCGTTCGCGGTGGCGCGGTCGCCCGCCACCTGCTCCAGCGCCGAGGGGTCATCGTCAACCTCGGGCCGCGGCGGCACCCGTGTTCCAGCCAGATCGTAGCTGAAGGAGACCGGGCGGCCCGAGACGAGGGTCAGCTCTACAGCCTCCAGGTCCTCGTCCAGAGTGTTGTCGAACAGCCCCCAGCCTACGAGCCGGGCGCGGCCCGAGTCAATACCCGACAGGCGGTAGCTGACCCGCCACGTTGGGCTCGGAGCGCTGTAGGACAGCTCCAGGTCGTGAGCCCCATCGCCGAGGCGAATCGTCAGGGTTGTCCGGGTCTGCTCGGTGCGGCTGACGTCGAGGAAGAAGCGGATGTCGTCGGAGGCGCGCTGGTCACGAACGGCGAGCTGGCGAAGCGCGTCAAGGGGGATGACCTGTAGCTCAGCCTCGCGCTGGAGCACAACGGCAGGGGTCTGACTCGCTCCCAGGCTCGCTTCCACGCCCACCACCCGCCCGGCCGCAGCAGCGCCGCCGTCGAGCGGCACCTCGAACGGGCCGCCCCGC
>DAOLDO010000104.1:0-11850 GCA_035327325.1 Chloroflexaceae bacterium
CTGCTCGACGACGATGTAGTCGAAGCGCTGCGCCGCCAGCCGGGCGTCAATCTCGCGCTGGAAGTGGCGGGTGTAGAAGGAGTGGTACTGGAAGGACTTCGTGCCGAGCAGGCCGCGGGCCTGGAGCAGCCACTTCCGCTGCGTCTCGAGGGGCGCGCCGTCCACCAGGATCGCCCGCTCGCAGATCGTCGCCAGGTGGCGCTCGCTGGCGGCCTTGTCCTTGACCGTGTTGTAGGCGAGCACCGTCACATCGGAGATGGCAGCGAACATTTTGATCACGTGGTACAGCCTGATCGCCCCCCCGAAGACGAGGGGGTACGGGCTGAACGGCGCGATGATGAGTGTCTTCATGGGCTCCTAGACTCCAACCGGGTGGTGGCTGCCCTTGGGCGTGGCGGCGTTCCGCACCGCTGCGCTGACCTGGCCGACCACGCTGGCGCGGAAGTGGTCCAGGGTGAAGCGCTCCTCGATCGTCCGCCGGGCGTTCTCGCCGATGCGCTGCGCCTCGTCGGGGTTGTCGAGCAGGAACTGGATGCGCTCGCGCATATGCTCGGGATCGCCGGGGCGCACCAGAAAGCCGTTCCAGCCGTCCTTGATGAAGTCGCCGATCAGCTTGATCCGCGTGGCGACCACCGGCTTGCCCATCGCCATGCCCTCGAGCAGGGTCGAGTAGCCCGCGATGAAGGGGACGTCCTGCAAGGGGAGGGCCACGATCGCCGACTCGGCGTACAGGTCGCGCAGGGCGCGCGAGGTGCCGTAGCTGCAGACCTCGAAGCGGTCGTGCAGCATCTCGGGGGTGAAGTTGACCCCATTGTTGAACCAGGCCGAGTGGGCCTCGATCTTGACCTGAACGTCGAGCCCCCGCGTGGCCTCGATCAGCGTCCTGTAGTCGCGGCTGGTCATCCCCGCGCTGCAGACCTGGCGCTTCACCGGCACGTGGGGCAGCGGGCTGTAGAAGTGGTGGTCGGTGTACCAGTAGATCGTGGTCAGGCGCTCCAGGGGCACGCCGTACTGCTCGTGGACGAAGCGCGTCTGGTCTTCGGCCAGGGCGAGGATCTGGCTGTAGGCGCCGTACATGTGGAGCCGCCGCAGAAAGAATTCGGGGCGCCGGCCCATCATGTGCTGGCCGATCATCACATAGGGGATGCGGGTGCGCGTGACCTGGAGCAGCACCCCCAGGGGCACGCCGATGTCGTCGTTCATCGCGAGGATGGCCTCGACCCCAAGCTCGCGGGCCCGCTCCACGGCGGCGGCGGCGACGCCCCACTTCTGCCCCATGGTGCGGTCCACGAGGCGGGCCCAGTGGCCGCCGGCATCGCGGTAGTTCTCGCTGTCCACGATCGCCGCGTCAAAGGACGCACTGAGGGCCGCGTAGTCTCGCTCTGGCTGCTCGCCGGGGGCGCGCTCGGGGAGCCGGGTAATGTTGACGCCACTCACAATCAGGCACTTGATGGCTTTGTCGGCCGCAAGCGTGGCGGGCATGTGAGGCTCCTTCATTGGCTGGATGTCAGCGCCTTCGAGACGCCAGGTGCGAGCGAGGCACAAGCTAAGAACCGCGACGTATCGGCCTGCGTAACTCTTTAGCGCCTACTATAGAGCCAGATGATGTACGCCCCATTTCACGGCTCGCCCGGGCCGGTGAACAAGTTGTCACGCCTGGGGCCCCTACCACCAGTAGTGGGAGTCCCCAGGCGTTCATCCACAATTAACACGGCTCTAATTGTCGGTTAACGGGCCTCTAATCTGGGCGCGCTATCATTCCGCATAGCTGAGCGATGACGGCGATTTGCGGTGGTCTCGTCGGCGACCCAGCACAACCCCCACCTCCCCACACCGCCTTCTCTTTCCTCCAGGCGGCCCCACAAGGGCCGCCTTTCTGCTTCTTCATCGGGCGAGGCCGGCGACGGCGATCAGGCGGGGGCTGCCGCTGTGGTACTCGTCCAGCTCGTACGAGCCGTAGATGTTGCGCACGGCGAAGCCGGCCCGGGCCAGCAGGTGCTCGAGCTCGTAGCGGTAGAACCAGCGCATGGTGAAGCGCATCGTCCGGCGCGTCACCCGCCCGTCGGCGCCGGTCTCGTCGTAGAGGTAGGTCACGTGGCTGATCTGGGCGGCGGCGTCGCTGTCAATGGCGACGAACTTCTGCACCTGACGCCCGTCGAGGGTGTACTCGCGGTCGAGCACGAGGCGGTTGTCCTCGCGGACCATGGCCACCGGGTCGGGGTTGAACAGGTCGAGTACGAGCAGCCCCCGCGGCGCGAGGGCGCGGCGTACGTTGCTCAGGCAGGCCAACTGGTCGCGCACCGTCTCGAGGTGCATGAATGAGTTGACGGCAACGAAGGCCAGGGCGAACTGCGCCGCCGGGAGGGGCAGGCCGCGCACGTCGCCCTCGAGCAAGGTGGCGCGCTCGGCGAGCCCGGCCTCGGCGAGGCGCTCGCGGGCGATGGCGAGCATCGCTGGCGAGATATCCACCCCGGTGATCTGGTGGTCCGCCTCGGCGAGGGGGACGAGCACGCGCCCGGTGCCGCACATCAGTTCGAGGACGGGGCCGCCGGTGCGCCGCCCCAGCTCCCTGTAGAAGGGCAGGTCCTCGACGTAGTCGCGGAAGTCGGCGTCGTAGTAGCGGGCGAAGGGGTCGTAGGTTTGCATAGGCGAGTCAGGGCAGCGCGCCGCTGAGCAGCAGGGCGACGAAGAAGAAGCCGCCGAAGACCACCAGCCCGATGATGCCGAAGGTGAGCACGCGCGGGTCAATGATCGGCTCGAAGCGCGGCGGGCTCGGCAGCCGCTGCTCGCCCGAGGGCAGCCGCGCCCGGGGCGCCCCGCTCGAGCGCGGCGGCGATGACGGCATGCGCGGCGCGGTGGGCGCCTGGGGCGGCGGCGTGGCCTGGGGGGGCCGCGCCGGCGGCATGCCCGTGGGCAGCCGGGGACCGTCCTGCTCGCGGTTCCTGTTGATCTCCCCCAGCACCGAGCTGACGATCGTGACCACGACGCCCAGGCCGACGATGGTGGCGATCAGCGTCCCCGTGGTGATCGGCAGGCCGGTCTGCTGCGCGAGCCAGTTGGCCACGGGCGGCAGGAAGCGCGAGCCGAAGACCAGCACGATGAAAATGACCCAGCCGATCCAGCCGTTGCCGCCGCCGCGGCGGTTCTGCTGCATAGTGTTCCCCTTCCTGCCGCCCCGGCCCGCCCTAGCCCGGCGTCGCGCGCACGATCAGGCGGTGCGAGTAGACCCCAACCGGGACGCACGTGATGATGGTCAACTGCTCGTCGGGCGTGGGGCGCATCACCCAGGTCTCGCTCGGCAGCACGGTCAGCACCTCGCGCACGATGTAGCGCCGCTCGGTGTCGCCCGCGCCGAGCAGGATCTCGTCGCCCTGCTGCACGCCCGGCAGCCGGCTGAAGATCTCGCCCTCGTAGCCCACGTGGCCCGCCAGGATGATATTGCCCGCGGTTCCCGGGTAGCCGGCGATCGGCCAGTAGTGCACCGCCGTGTGGCGCGGCACGTCCCACTCGCCGAGCGAAAAGCCCGCGCTCACCACGGCGGTATCCACGCCGACGCGGGGCAGCCGCACCCTGGTGGGCCGCAGCCCATCCCACGCGCGCGAGGGCGAGTCCGCCGGCAGGTCGGCGGCGGCGGGCGGCGGGTTGGCCTCGAGGTAGCGGCGCCCAAGGTGGCCGAGCTGCACCTGGTAGGCCGGCGGGTTGGCCGGGTGCAGCTCGAGCCGGGCTCGCTCGAAGTACTGGACGGTGTAGGGCCGCCCGTCCTGCTCGCTTAGCTCCTCGAAGGGCTGCGAGAGCGGCAGGCCGAAGGTGGCCAGCCCCCCGTTGCGCTGCCAGAAGGTCAGGAAGGCCCCGCCCAGCGTGTGCCCCGTCTGCGCGAAGAGCGCCTCGCCGGCGGCCCCATCGCTCACGGGCGCGAAGGCCGGGTGGCCGGCGAGCCCCCGGGCCGCCCAGCGGCCGAGGTGGCCCGCCTGCACCAGGCCGAGGCTGCCGTGCCACTCGAGGCGGGCCCGCTCGAAGTACTGCACCGGGCGCCCGTCCTCCACGAAGACCTCGGTGAGCGGGTAGCCGAAGATCGGCAGGCCGCCCTGGCGCTCGTAGAACTCGCGGAAGCCATAGGCCAGAGTGTGCCCCGTCTCGCGGAAGTAGACCGGCGTGCCGGCCCTGGTGTTGGCCGCGGCCGGCGCCGGCGCCAGGAGGGTCGCGCCGAGGATGAGCAGGATCCCAAGCAGGGTGAGGCGGCGCATAACAGCTCCGAGCTCCTGAGTGCCAGGGCCGTCTGGTGGGCAGGCCCTGTCGTCTGACCTCGTCGGCGGCGGGTGGCCCCCTATTCTAGCACGGAGCCCGGGGCCTCGACGACGACCTCGGGCGCCGGCAGCCCGTCGGGCCCGAGGGCAATGGCATGCAGGAACCAGCGCCATGGCTCGTCCGACGCCACGTGCTCGGCGACGATCAGCAGCGTGTTCAGGCCCCGGCGCAGCCGGGCGGGCGCCGCGCGCGACCACTCGCTGTTGACCCGCAGGGCGTCGCTCTCGGCGAACGCCTCCTGGGCCAGCTCCTCGCCGTTGAGGAAGACCCGCGCCGGTCGCGGGGCCTGGTAGGCGATCCGCACCTCCCGCTCGTCGGCGCTGCGCAGGCCGGCGACGGCGTAGCCGACCAGGTCGCTGTCGCGCCGCTCGTAGGCGTAGGCGCTCAGGGGCACGTTGAAGCGCTCGGTGAGGTTCTGAAACTCGCCGTGGGCCGGCGTGTGGCGCACCGCAACCCACTGGAGCCCGGCCTCCGCGCCCTCGCCGAGCTCGCGCAGCCGGTCGTCCGCCAGGGCCTCGGTCGCAGGCACGGCGCAGGTGCGCCACGCGCCGATGGTGGGGAACATGGTCTGCGCGGTGAAGCGCTCGCGCAGCTCGTGCCCGCGCCAGTCGAGGCGCAGGTCGAGCGCCCAGCGCCGAGTCGCCACGTCGCCCCCCCACGCGAAGGGCGCGCGCACGATCGTGTCGGCCCGCAGCTCGCCCAGCTCGAACGGGTGCTCGCTCACGCCCTCGGGCCCGATCAGCCGCCAGACCCCGGACACAGCCACGCCCGACCCGTCGCGCGGCGCGGCGACCACCAGGGTGCCCAGCGAGCGCGAGGCGTCCTCCGGCGTGGTGTGCTCGTAAACCCGGGCGAAGGGCCCGCCGAGGCGCGCCAGGGCGCTGCGGTGGGCCGCCCCCTCCCCCGCCAGTGAGACCGCCAGCAGGGCCTCGCCCGCCCGCTCGTCCCCCTCGCCCGCGTCGGGCAGGCCCATGAGGCGCCGGGCGTCAGCCCAGTGTAGGGCGCGGTTCGCCCCCTCGCCGAGCAGGCTGAGGGGCTCGTCGGCCTCGACCGCCACCACGGCCCGCCCGGCCTTCGGGCGGCGCGGCAGCTCGACCACGATGGCCCGCGCCTCGGCGTCGTAGCGCCACTGGCCGTGGCCGGCGCCGTCAACCAGGACGGCCCGCGGCTCGCGCAGGAACCGGAAGCGCACCGTGTAGGCCCGCTCGCGGGGCAGCGCCTCGCACGCGCCCTCCACGGGGCCGATCGTCAGCTCGGCGCGCCGGCCGTCCGGGCTGGTCGCCAGGGCGACCGGGGTCCACTCGCCCTGCCCCTCGCGGTAGCCCTCGCCGACGCCGTCGTCCTCGTAGACGCGCAGCTCGCCCGCGGGCCCGGGGAAGATCTCGAGGGCCAGCCGGTCGGCGGACTGATGCTCGCTGCGCTCCGCCGGCGCGGCCAGGGGCAGGATGCCGCCCGCCCGCACGAGCTGGGGCATGGCCCGCAGGTCGCCGACGAGGCGCGCCCAGGCCGGCCCGCTCAGCAGCTCGCCCGTGGCCCGCTCGACCCAGTCGCCCGGCGGCACCCACACGTCGGCGGGCGCGAGGCCCGACTCGCCCTCGGCGGGCCGCACGATCGGCGCGACCAGAAGCTGGTCGCCCAGGAGGTACTGCTCGCGGGCGACGTAGGCGGCCTCCTCGCCGGGCCAGCCGTAGTAGAGGGGCCGGCATGGCGCCAGGGCCCGCTCGTGGTGGACGCGGGCCAGGGTGTAGAGGTAGGGCAGCAACTCGTAGCGGGCCAGGAAGGCGGCGCGGGCCGCGTCGCGCACCTCGGCGGGGAAGGCCCAGGGCAGGCGCTCGGCCGCGGCGTCCTTGGTGGAGTGCAGGCGCAGGATGGGGCTCAGGGCGCCGAACTGCACCCAGCGGGCGAACAGCTCGGGCTCGCAGACCCCGAAGTGGCCGCCGATGTCGTGGCTCCACCAGCCGTAGAGCACATTGGCCGCCGTGGCCGTGAAGTAGGGCTGGAAGCGCAGGGCCTCCCAGGTGGCGAAGGTGTCGCCCGAGAAGCCGATCGGGTAGCGGTGGTTGCCCAGGCCGCCCCAGCGCGAGAAGACCATCGGCCTGCGCCCCGGGCGCCTGGCCATGTCCCGGTAGTGCAGGTGGTTGAGCCAGGGCAGCGGGTCGAGGCCGGGCAGCTCCGACTCGCGGCCCTGCTGCCAGTCCATCCACCAGAAGTCAACGCCCTGCTCCTCCAACGGGTGGTGCAGCAGCTCGAAGTAGTGCCGCGCGAAGGCCGGGTCGCCGATGCGGAACGGCACGCCCTCCCCCGGGTCGGCGCCGAGGGCGGCGGCGAAGGCCCCGTGGACCTCCTCGTGGGTCTGCACGCCCAAGGCCGGGTGCAGGTTGAGGGTCGCGCGCAGGCCCCGCTCGTGGAGCCAGGCGAGCAGCGCGGGCGGGTCGGGGAAGAGCTCGCGGTTCCAGGTGTAGCCGGTCCAGCTCTCCGGGGTGTGCCAGTCCATGTCTATCACGAGCACGTCGAGTGGGAAGCCGTGGGCCTCGAACGCGCCCACGAGCTCGCGCAGATCCTGGTCGCTGTAGGCCCAGTAGCGCGACCACCAGGCGCCGAGGGCCCAGCGGGGCGGCAGCGGCACCTGGCCGCCGAAGCGGGCGTAGTCGGCCAGGGCCTCGGTGTAGCTGTGGCCGTAGCCGAAGAAGTACCAGTCCTGGCGCGGCCCCTCCATGCGCGGCTGGACCCAGCCGGTCTCGGGGTCGAAGCGCACCGCCGCGCTGTCGTCGTGGAGGGCCCAGCCCGAGCGCGAGAGGATGCCGGGGTCGAGGGCGGCCTCGCCGCGGCAGCCGTCCAGGGTACGGCGGGCCCCGCGCAGGTTGTGGGGGTCACGGTCGCCTGGCCGCCAGGTGGCCGCCGAGCTGCCCAGGGCGAAGTCGAGCCGCAGGCGCTCGGCGCTCATAGGGCCCGTCCGCCCCTCCAGGGTGAGCCGGAGGGCGCCGGTGTCGAGGGTGAGCGTGTCGCCGCTGACGGCGAGGTGGAACGGGGCGGGGGGCGCGTGGCGGCTGGGGAAGGCGTAGGAGGGCCTGTCGTCGAAGGCGCCGCCCGGGGCCCACTCCAGGCGGAGCAGCCGGTCGGTCAGAACGGTGACGCGGCGCTCGCCGTGCGTGACGACGGCGGCGGGGTCGGCCAGGGGGGCGCCGCGCATGGCGACGCGCGCGAGGAAGTCGGCGGGCATAGCTTCTCCGTGTGAGGCTCCGGGCGGCAGGCCGCGCGGCCCCACGCCCGCGTAGAGTGTACCATCTCGCCCCGGCGGGCGGCGTGCTATCATAGCTCGCAGCGCCGTCGTACAGCAGAGGAGCAGGGCATGGAGCGGGGCACAGACAGGGTCGTGTACGTCGTCAGCGATCTGCATCTCGGGCCGGGCTGGCTGCCCAGCGGCGAGCTCGAGCCGCTGGAGGACTTCTCGGCCGACGAGGACTTCGCGCGCTTTCTGCACGCCATCGGCACCACCGGCACGCCGGTCGAGCTGGTGATCGCCGGCGACTTCCTCGAGTACTGCCAGACCCTGCCCGAGATCGGCCTGGCCTCGCCCGAGGACCACCTCGGCAGCACCGAGGCCGAGTCGATCCGCCGCACGCGGGTCATCCTCGGCCTCGAGCCCCAGCTCACCACCGGGCACCCCAGGGTCTTCCAGGCCCTGCGCCGCTTCATGATGGAGGGCAACTCGATCACGATCATCGCCGGCAATCACGACATTGACCTGCTGTGGGACGGCGTGTGGGCCCTGGTCTTCGACGCGATCTACCCGCCCGGGTCGTGCGGCGACCTGCGGCTGGTCGAGTACAGCTACGAGCTCGGGCGCGGGCCGCGGGGCCGGGTCTACATCGAGCACGGCCACGAGCACGACCGGGCCAACCGCTTCGGCGACCAGATGCACGACCCCTTCGGCATTGATCGCAACGGCGTCTGGCGCCTCAAGCGCTGCTGGGGCACGCTCTTCGTTGACAAGGTCTACAACCAGCTCGAGCGCGAGCGCTGGTTCATTGACAATGTGAAGCCCATCCTGCGCGTCGTGAGGCTCGGCCTGCGCAACGACTTCCTCTTCACCGCCACGGCCGTCGGCCTGGTCGTCCGCTTCCTGATGGCCAGCGGCCTGCCGCCCGTCCTCGGCGGCGCGGAGGAGGGGCCCGAGGGCGCGGTCGAGCCCGACGCCGAGGCGGTGGCCGCGGCCCTGGGCGACCCGGCGCTCCAGGCCGCTGTGCGCGCCCAGCTCGACGACCCGGCCGCCCGGGCCGAGTTCGAGGCGGTCATGCGCGGCGCCGACCAGGGCGAGCTGCGGGCTCTCCTGGGCGGGGGCGGGGCGGCGCTTAGCCTCGACGACATCACGGTCGTCCCCGGTGGCGAGGTGGTCCTGGGCGGGGGCGGCGCCGACGATGTCTACCGGATTGCCGCGGCCGAGCTCCTCGAGCGCGACCCCTCTCTGTCCACGGTGATCATGGGCCACACCCACACCCCGATCGACGGCTACGCGCGGCCGATCACCCTCGCCGACGGGCGCCAGGGCTACTTCTTCAACAGCGGGACGTGGACGCCCCACCTGCGCGACGAGGACCGGCGCAGCTACAGCTGGGCCGAGATCGGCGACGCGGCGAACTACACCACCCGCTTCACCTACATCAAGCTCGAGCCCGACGGCCGCGGCGGCTACAGGCCCCTCGCGGGCAGCTGGTTCGACGAGGAGCGCTAGAGGCGGGCGGCGCCCCGCCCAGGCGGACCAGAGATCGCCATACATCGTGTAATCCAGCTGTCATCCCCATCCCTGGATGCCCGGCGTGCAGCCGTTCTAAACTGTGCGCAGGGAACAGGAGGCATGGGTATGGCCGCACTCTTCGTCGCACTCGGCATCGCCGTCATCACACTGCTCGCGCTGCTCCTCTGGTTTCTGCCGCACCTGCTGCACCAGCAGGCCGTCCGCAGCGCCAGGGAGGCCTCGGCGCTGCGCGATATGCTGCTCGACATGCTCAACGAGCAAGAGGCCGTGACCATGCGCCAGTCGCAGCTGAGCGCGTCGATCGCTTACCTCCAGGACCAGCTTGAGCAGATCGTCGGCGCGGCCCAGCGCGACATGAGCCGGGGCCAGCTGCCTGCCACAGACCAGGCGGCCCTCCAACTGCTGGAGGAGCGGATCGGCGCGATGCAGAGCCAGATCCAGGGCTGGCTCGACACTCGCGCCCACGCCCAGCGCAGCGCCCAGGTGCATGACAACGAGGCGTGGGCCCACCTGATGAGCCTGCTCGCAGCCATCCAGGAGCGGGTCGGCGCCCTCTCGGTCGAGCGCACCACCGCCACCGTCGGCCTCCAGGCCCGGGTCCTGCTGGAGGAGCTCGAGGAGGAGATGGCGCACCTGCGCACGATCTCCGAGGACATCGCCACCCTCCAGTGGCGCCTGCGCCGCTCGCTTAACGAGCGCGAGAGCAATATCTCGACCCTGCGGGCCCGCGCCGGCAGCGGCGCCGACTGACCCCGCCCCCGCGCATCCGGCCCTGAGCCCCGCCCCCGCGGGGCGTTCGTGTCGGCGTCGCCGCCGTCCTAATGTGTAAATCTGGTCGCGGAGATGCGTTATGATAACAACCAGGTGCATCTCAGCCGCCTATCAGCCAACGGCTAACCGCCTATGAGCGCCGTCATCATCGAAAACCAGGTCGTCCACTACGAGGTCTTCGGCCGCGGGCGACCCGTCCTCTTCCTGCACGGCTGGCTCGGGAGCTGGCGCTACTGGTACCCGACCATCCAGGTGATCTCGGAGCACTTCCGCACCTACTCGTTCGACTTCTGGGGCTTCGGCGACTCGCAGCGCAAGCAGACCCAGGAGAGCATTCAGGCTTACTCGGACCAGGTGATCCGCTTCCTCGACGCCCTCGGCATTGACCGGGTGATGGTGGTCGGCCACTCGATGGGCGGCATGGTGGCCCTGAAGACGGCCCTCAGCTACCCCGACCGGATCTCGCGCGTGGCCACGGTGGGCGCGCCGATCGATGGCGACTCGCTCTCGTGGCTGCTGAAGCTCACCGACCGCCCCTTCTTCGCCGACGCCTTCGCCCGCATGCCCTGGCTGCGCCGCTATCTCTTCCGCTTCTTCCTCGGCGAGACCACCGACCCGGCCGTCTCAGAGATGATTGACGACAGCGTCAAGTCGAGCGCCAACACGCTGCGCTACGCCGTCAGCTCGATGTGGCGCACCGACCTGCGACCGGAGCTGGCGCGGCTGCGCGTGCCGACCCTGATCGTCCACGGCGGGCGCGACGATATTGTGAACCCCAACCAGGCCGACCTGTTCGAGCCGTTCCCCGTCGCCCAGGTGGTGACCATGCCCCGCAGCCGCCACTTCCCCTTCCTCGACGAGGCCGAGATGTTCAACGACGTCCTCGTCCGCTTCCTCAAGGCCGCCGGCGCCGCAAACCCTACCATGCCCGTGCTCAAGCGTGAGGCCCAGCCCGTCCAGGGGGACTAGACGGGCTAACACCCCCCGGCGCCGCCTGTGCTACAATCGGCCCGTGAGCATCAGGCTGACAGTTGAGGGGCTCGCCGCGGACTACGGCGCCCGACGGGTCTTCGCCGGCGTCTCCCTCGAGGTGGGCGAGGGCGAGGCCCTGGTGGTCAGCGGGCACAACGGCAGCGGCAAGAGCACCTTCCTCAGGCTGCTCGCCGGGCTGCAGCGCCCCGCGGCCGGCCAGGTCGCCTACTGGGCGGGTCCGGCGGCCTGGGCGCCCGGCGAGGCCGCCCACATGATCGGCTGGGTCGCGCCCGACCTGACGCTCTACCGCGACCTGACGGCCCGCGAGAACCTGCGCTTCTTCGCCGACGTGCGCCGGCTCAGGCTGGACGACGGGGCGATCGAGGCCCTGCTCGAGCGCGTGGGCCTGGGCGGGCGCGGCGACGACCGCCTGGCCGCCTACTCGTCGGGCATGGCCCAGCGCCTGCGCTACGCCTACGCCCTGCTGCACCGCCCGCCCGTGCTCCTGCTCGACGAGCCGACCGTCACCCTCGACGAGCGGGGCGCCGCCGTGGTGGACGCGGTGATCGCCGAGCAGCGCCGCCACGGCCTGGTGGTGATCGCCACCAACGACCCGCGCGAGCTGCGCTACGGCGACCTCGTGCTGCGGCTCGGGGCCTGACGCCGTGGCGGGCGAGCTCTCGACGGGCGAGCGCCCCGCGGCGCCCACGGGCGCGATGGGCACGCGGGACGTGCTGGCCGCGGCGTGGGCCGTGTTCATGAAGGACCTGCGCACCGAGCTGCGCACGCGCTACGCCCTCAACGCCATGATGCTCTTCGCCGCCTGCACCGCGGTGATGGTCAGCATCGGCACGACCTTTATCGGCCTCAGGCGCACCGAGGAGTTCCTGCTCATCCAGGCCTCGCTGCTCTGGGTGGCCCTGCTCTTCGCGGCGATCACCGGCCTCTCGCGCGGCTTCGTCCACGAGGAGGAGGCGCGCACCCTGGCCGCCCTGCGCCTGGCCGCGCCGCCCACGGCGGTCTACCTCGGCAAGTTCCTGCTCAAC
>DAOLDO010000105.1:0-11812 GCA_035327325.1 Chloroflexaceae bacterium
GCTGCACCCCGAGAACGCCCGCCCCTACGACGTGCTGCTCGGCCGCCTCGGCGCCGAGGTGCTGGAGCGCCAGGGCCGCGACTGGCAGCAGTTCGGCAGGGTGGGCGGCGCGCCCGACGGCTGCCTCTTCTTCGCCGAGACCGGGCACAGCCTCTGCGAGCCCTTCCTGAGCTACTTCCGCGGCAAGGGGCTCGAGTTCGACGGGCGCCCCGGCTACAGCCTGGCGGAGAGCCTGGCCCTCTTCGGCCTGCCCCTGAGCGAGCCCACCACCGAGACCATCCAGGGCCGGCCCTACACGGTCCAGTGGTTCGAGCGGGCCCGCTTCGAGCACCACCCCGAGAACCCCGACCCCTACAAGGTGCTGCTGGGGCTGCTTGGCGTCGAGATGCGGTGACGGCTTGCTCGCTGCGCTCGCGCTGTGAGGTGTGAGCCGCTCGCTGCGCTCGCGCTGTGAGGTGTGAGGTGTGATTCCGCCACGAGCACGGCCGCGGAAGCTTCACACCTCACACCTCACACCTCACACCTCACACCTCGGCCGCCGATGCTGTGGTAGACTGTGGCGGACCCCCCAACGATCGTGGATTCGCTAACCATGTCGCAGCAGCCCCCCGCAGTCACAGGCAGCGGCGTGCGGCGCCTGTCCGCCGTCCTCGCCACCCTGATCGGCCTCTCGCTCGTCGTGGCGATCGGGGTGGTTGGGGGGCGGTCGGTCGAGAGCGCCCCGCGCCCGGTGGTGACGGTGGCCCTCGCCCTGGCGATCGGCGACCTGGGCGACCGCGCGTTCAACGACAGCGCCTACGCCGGGCTGCAGCGGGCCCAGCGCGAGCTTGGCGCCCGCTTCCTGGTCGAGCCCTTCCGCGACCGCTCGCGCCAGGCCGACACGCTGCGCGAGCTGGCCCAGGGCCGCCCCGACCTGGTGATCGCCCTCGGCTTCGACAACGCCGAGGCCGTCTCGGTCGTGGCCGCCGAGTTCCCCGAGCAGACCTTCGCGATCGTGGACGCCGCCGTCGAGGCGCCCAACGTGACCTCGATCGTCTTCCGCGAGCTCGAGGGCGACTTCCTGGCCGGGGCCCTCACCGCCCTGCTGAGCCCCAGGGGCGCTGTCGGCTTCCTGGGGGGCGCCGACGTGCCCGTGATCCGGCGCATCGAGCACGGCTGGCGCCAGGGCGTGCTGCACGTCAACTCCGACGCGACCATCCTCGCCGAGTACATCTCAACCGGCGGCGACCGCAGCGGCTTCGGCCGGCCCGACCTGGGCCGCCAGCTCACGGCGGCGATGTTCGAGCGCGGGGCCGAGGTGGTCTACACGCCCGCTGGGGGCGCCGCCCTCGGCGGGATCGAGGCCGCCAGCGCCGCCGGCCGCCTCGTGATCACCACCGGGGTTGACCAGCGCTACATCGCCCCCGAGGCCGTGGTCGCCAGCCGCACCAAGAACATGGGCACCGCCGTCTACAGCCTGGTCGAGGAGGCCGTGCGCGGCGCCCTCGCGCCCGGCACCCGCGAGCTCGACCTGTTCTCCGACGGCGTCGGCCTCACCCCCCTCGACGACTCGCGCCTGATCCCCGCGGAGGCCCGCGAGCGCATGGCCGCGATCGAGGCCGAGCTGCGGGCCGGCCGCATCCAGCTGACGGAGCCCCAGCCGTGAGCCCGTGGTCGCGGCTGACAGCCTGGCGCCGGGCCGACCTCACCAGGCGCATCGGCCTCCCCGCCATCGCCGTGACCCTGCTGTTCCTCGCCGCCCTCGGCTTCGTGGCCTTCCGCCTGGGCCAGCGGGCCGTGGTGGACCAGGTGGACGACCGCAACCGCCAGCTGGCCGTGCAGGTCAGCGCCGAGATCGCCACCTTCGTCGAGAGCGAGCTGGGGACCCTGCGCCTCGTGGGCGACCAGCTCATCGCCGCGCCTGGCCCGGAGGCGCAGTCGGCCGCGCTGCTGCGCCTGCGCGCCCAGTTCCCCTACATCTACAACGACCTGCGCTTCTACGACGCGGCCGGCGCCGAGGCGGCCAGCGCCGCCGGCCGTCTGAGCGACCTGCTCGCCGGCGCCGCGTCGGCCCCCTCGCCCGGGGGCGGCGACGAGGCGGTCGCCAGGGCCATCGCCGGGCGCACCCTGGCCATCTCGCCCGTCGGCTTCCGGCCGATCACCGGCACGCCCTACGTCACCGCGACGCTGCCCCTGGTGCGCTGCCCCGTCGAGCAGACGCCGTGCGACCCCGCCGGCGCCGTCGTCGCCCAGCTCGACCTGCGCTCGTTCTGGACGCGGGTGGACAGCTTCCGGATCGAGAACGGCGCCGTGACCATCGTGGACGAGCAGGGCACGGTGATTGCCCACCCCGACCGGCGCCAGGTCGGCGCGCGGCTCGACCAGGCGGCGATCGCCCCCCTCTTCGCGGGCTTCGAGGGCGCCACCAGCTTCGAGCGCGGCGGGCGCACCTACCTGGCGGCCTACGCGCCCGTCGGCGCGCCCCTCGGCTGGGGCGTGGTGGTCGAGCAGGATCGCGACGCCGCCCTCGGCCTGGTCGGCAGCATCGGCGCCGCGGCTACGCTGGCCACAGTGCTCAGCGCCCTCAGCCTGGCCCTGCTGCTCTCGGCCCTGATCGGCCGCGCCCTGCGCCCCGTGCGCCAGCTCGGCGCGGCGGCCGGCCAGATCGCCGCCGCGGGCGACCTGCACGCCGCCCCCTCGTTCAGCCTCGAGGGCGAGGAGGCCAGCGCCGAGCTGGTGGCCCTCTCCACCAGCTTCAGCCGCATGATTGACCGCCTGCGCGCCGCCCAGGACGAGCTCGAGGCGCTGAACGACGACCTGGAGCGCCGCGTCGCCAAGCGCACGGCCCAGCTCGAGACCGTGCTCGAGGTGGCCCGCCTGAGCGCGGGCACCCTGCGCGAGCGGGCCGTGCTCCAGACCCTGCTCGACCACGTCGGCCGCCTGGTGCGCTTCGACGCGGCCACGATCCGCCTGCTCGACCCCGCCGGCGCCCAGCTCGAGACGGTGGCCGCCAGGGGCGAGGGCGCCGCCGACCTGCCGCGCCGCGTCCCCCTCGGCGAGGGCGACGTGCTGGACCAGGTCGTGGCCAGGCGCCGCCCGATCATCGTTGCCGACACCAGCGCCGACCCGGCCTGGCAGCAGCGCTTCGGCCCCAACCCCCAGGCCGGCTCGTGGCTCGGCATCCCGCTGCTGGTGAACGAGCAGGCCATCGGCACCCTCTCCACCTACGCGGGCGGCCCGGGCGCCTACGGCGAGGAGGACGCGTCCCTGCTCGCGGCCCTCGGCGGCCAGGTGGCCGTCACGCTCTCCCACGCGCGCCTGTACGAGGCGTCCGTGCAGCGCGTCGAGCAGGAGCTCCAGACGGCGCGGCAGATCCAGAAGCACCTCTTCCCCGAGCGCGCCCCCGTCCTCTCGGGCCTGGACATCGCCACCTACTACCGCCCCGCCCGCGAGACCACGGGCGACTTCTACTCGTTCGTCACGCCGGCCAGCGCCCGCGGCGGCGCCGCCCCGGCCGACGCCGTGGATCTGTTCATCGGCGACGTGTCGGGTAAGAGCCTGCCCGCCGCCCTGCTGATGACCATGGCCCGCACCGCCCTCTATGCCGCGGCCAGCGGCGGCGACGGCCCGGTCGAGACGCTGCGCCGGGCCAACACGGTGCTGGTCGGCGACATGCCCCGCGGCAGCTTCGTCGCCAGCACCTTCGCCCGGCTCGACCGCGGCGCCGGCAGTTGCACGCTGGTCAACGCCGCCCAGCCCGCGCCCCTGCTCGCCCGCGACGGGCGCGCCGAGCTGCTCGAGGGACCGGGCGCCCACCTGCCCCTCGGCGTCGTCGAGGCGCCCGCCTACGAGCCCTACACCGTGCCCCTGCGCCGCGGCGACCTGCTGCTCTTCTACACCGACGGGGTGATCGAGGCGTTCAGCCCCGCCGGCGAGCTGTTCGGCTTCGAGCGCCTCGAGGCCGCGGTGCTCAGCTACGGGCCCGCCCCCGCCCACGAGGTCGTCCGGCGCCTGATCGAGGCCGTGCAGGTCTGGATGGACACCGCCCCCCAGCACGACGATATCGCCATCCTCGCCGTGCGCGTCACCGACGGCTGGGAGGGCCCCGAGGCCCCATGAGGCACGCCCCCGACCACCGCCCATGGCCCCGCCCGCGCCGCCCCTGGCTGATGGCCATGCAGTGGCACGACCTGCTCTTCGCCCACTGGCCCGTGGACCCGGCGGCCCTGCGCCCGCACATCGCGCCCCCGCTCGAGCTTCAGACCTTCGACGGCCGGGCGTGGCTCGCCGTGGTGCCGTTCCGCATGGCCGGCACGCGCCCGCGCTTCCTCCCCGCCACGCCGCTGGCCGGGGCCTTCCCCGAGCTGAACGTGCGCACCTACGTCACGGCGGGCGGCAAGCCGGGGGTCTGGTTCTTCAGCCTCGACGCGGCCAGCCGCCTCGCCGTGGAGGCGGCGCGCCTCGCCTTCCACCTGCCCTACGTACACGCGACGATGCGCTGCGACCCCGCGGGCGACGGGGTGCGCTACGCCAGCCGGCGCCGGCCGGGCGACCCGCGGCCCGCGGCTTTCGCCGGCGGCTACAGGCCCACCGGCCCGGCCTACACGGCCGCGGCCGGCAGCCTCGAGCACTGGCTGACCGAGCGCTACTGCCTCTACGCGGCCAACAGGCGCGGGCGGGTCTGGCGCGGCGAGGTTGACCACGGGCCCTGGCCGCTCCAGCCCGCCGAGGCGGAGATCGCGCACAACTCGATGGCCGCGCCCCTCGGGTTGCGCCTCGACGGCGCGCCCCTGCTGCACTTCGCGCGCCGCATTGACGTGGTGGCCTGGGGGCTGGAGCGGGTCGCATAGGTCCCCGGCGCCCTACGCGGGCCGGTCGGGCACGTAGCGCATCAGCACGACCCCCGAGGGGATCGGCTGCGCCTCGACCAGGCGCAGGTTGACCCGCACGCCGTCGGGGAACAGCTTCTTGCCGCCCCCCAGGACCACGGGGTAGACCAGGAGGCGGTACTCGTCCACCAGGTCGTGCTGGATCAGCGTATGCACCAGCACGCTGCTGCCGTCGAGCAGGATGCTCTTCCCCGGCCGCGCCTTCAGCGCGCGCACCTGCTCGACCACATCGCCGCTGATCAGGGACGAGTTGCGCCAGGCGTCGGCGCTGGCCAGGGTGGTGGAGACGACGTACTTGGGGATGGCGTTGATCTGGTCGAAGAACGGGTCGCCGGGGGGCATGGGCTCGAATGCGCCGCCGTGGATCTGCCAGGTCTTGCGGCCCAGCAGGAACGCGTCGCTCTCGCGCATGGCGGCGTCGAAGTGCGCGCCGATCTCGTCGTGCCAGTAGGGGTGGGTCCACCCGCCGTGGGCGAAGCCGCCCTCGGTGTCCTCGTCGGCCCCGCCCGGAGCCTGAATCACGCCGTCCAGCGACACGAACTCCGAGACCACGATCTTGCGCATAGCTTTCTCCCTCTCACGCCAGGAGTGACACCCCGTCCGGAGGCGCGGGCAGGCCAGCCGCTCGCGCCCAGGAACGGTAGCACACCAGGCAGGCATGCGCAAGGATGTTCGCCACAGTCAGCGGGCGCCGTCCGGCCGGCGCAAGTGGCGGCGCCGGCGCGGCTTTGCGCTACAATGGCGCCATCCGGCAGGCGAAGGAGAGCGAGGGGGCCATGGGCGAGCAGCCGCAAGTCCTGATTGACGAGCTCGACATTCACCCGAGCGCGTACATCTTCCCGAACACATTTCTGGCGGGGGCGATCAGCATCGGCGCCGAGAGCAGCATCTGGCCGATGAGCGTGCTGCGGGCCGACACGGTCCCGATCACGATCGGCGCCCGCTCGAACGTGCAGGACGGCTGCATCATCCACGGCGACCCGGGCTTTCCCGTGGTCATCGGCGACGGGGTGACGCTGGGTCACGGCGCGGTCGTACACGGCGCGGTGCTCGAGGACGACGTGCTGATCGGGATCGGGGCGGTGGTGCTGAACGGCGCCCGCATCGGGCGGGGCTCGGTGGTGGGCGCCCGGGCCCTGGTGACGGAGGGCACCCAGGTGCCGCCGGGCTCGCTCGTCCTCGGCGTGCCGGGGCGCGTCCGCCCCCTCGGCCCCGCGCAGGCGGCGCGGATCCGCGAGGCGGCCGAGCACTACGTCGAGCGGAAGGAGCGCTACAGGCGGCGCGGCTTGTGACCGCCTTGTGACCGCCGCGGCCCCCGACCTGGCCACGATGTTGCAGTCCGCGGGGCTGCAGGGGGGCTCGCGCGGCGCCGGCGCTGGCCCATGGCGAGCCACCTGACGGAGAGGCCCTTGAGCGCGCTGACCATCGTGCTATTCTGCGCCGGGATCGCCCTGCTGATCTGGGGGGCCGACCTGCTGGTCGGCGGCGCCTCGCGGTTGGCCGCCGCCGCCGGCGTCAGCCCGCTGCTGATCGGGCTTACCATCGTTGCCATCGGGACGAGCGCCCCCGAGCTGGCGGTCAGCGTGCTGGCCGTGTTCGAGGATGAGGCCGACCTGACCCTGGGCAATGTGGTGGGGAGCAACATCGCCAACGTGCTGCTCGTCCTCGGCATGGCGGCCGTGATCGCGCCCCTGTGCGTCGCCACGCGGCTGCTGCGGCGCGAGGTGCCGCTGATGATCGGCGTCTCGCTCCTGCTCTGGCTGCTCGCGATGGACGGGGGCGTCGGCCGGCTCGACGGCCTCCTGCTGGTGCTGCTGCTGGGCGGGTTCCTCGCCGTGACCGTCCTGACCCGGCACGCGGACGACGTGCCGGCCGAGGCGGCCCCGGCGCGGCCGACGACGAGCCCGCGCGCGCTCACGCGCAACATCACGCTCGTGATCGTCGGCCTGGGCCTGCTGGTACTCGGGGCGCAGTGGCTGGTTGACGGGGCCGTGCGCTTCGCCGAGGCCCTCGGCGTCAGCGAGCTGGTGATTGGCCTGACGGTGGTGGCGGTGGGCACGGCGCTGCCCGAGATCGCCACCTCGGTGCTGGCCGGCCTGCGCGGCGAGCGCGACATCGCCGTCGGCAACCTCGTCGGCAGCAACATCATGAACATCCTCGGCGTGCTCGGCATCTCCGCCCTGGTCGCGCCCGCGGGGATCCCCGTGCCGCCGAGCGCCCTCGACTTCGACCTGCCGGTGATGACGGCGGCCGCGGTCGCGTGCCTGCCCATCTTCTTTACCGGCCGGCTGGTGGCCCGCTGGGAGGGGGCCCTGTTCCTGGCCTACTACGCGGCCTACGCCGGCTACCTGGTGCTCGAGGTGACCGGCAGCGGCGCCACGCGCGCCTTCGGCGCCGCCATGCTCTACTTCGCCGTCCCCCTGACCGTCGTCACCCTGGGCGTGGTCCTGCTGCAGGCGCGCGGCGTCGCCGCCGAGTGCGAGCCCGAGGGGGACCGCACCCGCGTCGGGTCGTAGGGCCCGTCGCCGCCACGGCCCGCCCAACAGTCACCCCCCGCTCCGCGGCCGGAGACGGGGGGTGAAAGCTCAGCCGCGGGCCGCGCCCCGGCTAGCGCTCGGCGTTGATCCGCAGCCAGCGCGAGCCGTAGGCATCCAGCTTGATCTCGTGGCGCGTGCTCTCGACGGGGATGTGGGTGAGCCCGTCGAGCAGGTCGGTGAAGTACTCCACGCCCTCGCCCACGTCAACCTGGGCCTTGCAGGCTTTGCCGCTCAGGTTGTGCAGCGCGATCATGCCGTGGCCGTCGAGGTCGTAGCGCAGGCCGAGCACCTGTCCCTCGCCCGTGTCGAGGATTGTGACCTCGCCGCGGCCGATCTCGGGGCACTGGCGGCGGGTGCGGATCATCTGCTCGATGCGGTTCATCAGCGAGTCGGGCCGGCGCTGCTGTGCGGCCACGTTCACCTCGCGGTAGCTGAACGGCCCCTCGCCGACCACCTTGCGCACCAACTCCTTCTCCGGCGCCGTCGAGAAGCCGGCGTTCGGCTCGTCCGTCCACTGCATCGGCGTGCGGACCGGGTCGCGGCCGTCGAGCGACAGGTCGTCGCCCATGCCGATCTCCTCGCCGTACCAGAGCACCGGCGTGCCCGGCAGGGTGAACAGCAGGCTGTAGGCCTGGCAGATGCGCCGCGCGTCGCCGCCGAGCATGGGCGGCAGGCGCCGGGGCACCCCGCGGTTGTAGAGCCACATGTCCTCGGTGAGGCCGAACGCCTCGGAGACGTGCTCGCGCTCGCGCTCGCTGAGGCGCTCGAGGGCCAGCTCGTCGTGGTTGCGCAAGAACACGGCCCACTGGCAGACCTTGGGCTTGCTGGGCAGCATGCGCAGGGCCCTGGTGATCGGCTCGGCCTCTTCGCGGGCGAGGGCCAGGTAGGTGAGCTGGTTGAGGATGAAGTTGAAGAGCATATGCATGCGGTCGCCGTCGCCGAAGAAGTGGGGCAGCTGGTCCAGATCCACGTTGGCCTCGGCGAGCAGCATGCTGCCGCTGCTGCGCCAGGCCATGTGCGAGTGGAGCTTGCTGATGTACTGGTAGGGGTCAACCACGCTCTGGGTGTTCACATCGCGCAGCTCGATCACGAAGGGGGCCGCGTCAATGCGGAAACCGTCCACGCCGAGCTTGAGCCAGAAGCTCATGATCTTCGCGAACTCCTCCTGCACGCGCGGGTTGGCGATGTTGATGTCGGGCTGGTGCGGGTAGAAGCGGTGGTAGTAGTACGCCTTGGCCTGCTTGTCGTAGGTCCAGGTGGTCTCCTGCTGGCCGGGGAAGATCATGCCCTCGTGGGCGTCCTCCGGCTTCTCCTTGGACCAGATGTAGAACTCGCGGTAGGGCGAGTCGGGGTTGGCGCGGGCCTGCTGGAACCAGGGGTGCTCGTTCGAGGTGTGGTTGAGCACGAGGTCAATCACCACGCGCATGCCCCGGTCGTGGGCCTGGTGGATGAACTCGACGAAGTCGCCCAGAGTGCCCAGGCGCGGGTCTACGCTGTAGTAGTCGGTGATGTCGTAGCCGTTGTCCTTGTTGGGCGTGGGGTAGAAGGGCAGCAGCCAGATGCAGGTGAAGCCGAGGCCCGAGAGGTGGCTCAGCCTGCCGGTCAGCCCGTTGAAGTCGCCCACGCCGTCGCCGTTCGAGTCGGCGTAGGTCTCGACGTCCAGGCAGTACATGATCGCGTCCTGGTACCAGCGCTCGAACACGTGCGCACCTCCTTCGGTTTGTGTTGTGCGGCCGTTAGCGTCAGGTGGATGGGCCGGCGCGCCTCGCGCCGGGGTCTGTATGCGCAAGTCCCGGGCCACGCCAGCGCCGGCGCGGTCTCAATCTGGTCACAGCGGGTCCCGGTCACAATCTGGTCACAACCCCGCGCCCGCGCCGCGCGCGGGCCGCCTCTGGTACCCGGATTGCTGGTGTGCGTGGCGCGTAGACGCAGTACCGCGATCGGCTACCGACCCCTCCGGCAGACGGGATCCGTCCGACGGGGCGCGGAGCCGTAGCCCCAAGAGGTCAGCCATGCAGAAGGACAAGGCAACGCCGCCTGAGCGGAGCGACGAGGCTTCGCGCGCCGAGGAGACCGCCAAGACCGAGAAGCTGGACCGCCACAGCGAGCACGGGCGCGACACCAGGCTCACCACCAACCAGGGCGCGCGCGTCGGCGACAACCAGAACTCGCTCAGGGCCGGCGCCCGCGGCCCGACACTCATGGAGGACTTCATCTTCCGCGAGAAGATGACCCACTTCGACCACGAGCGCATCCCCGAGCGGGTGGTCCACGCCCGCGGTTCGGCCGCCCACGGCTACTTCCAGGTCTACGAGTCGCTGAAGGGCCTCACCAGGGCGAAGTTCCTCCACGACCCCTCGGCGCGCACCCCGGTCTTCGTGCGCTTCTCCACCGTGGTGGGCTTCCGCGGCTCGGCCGACACCGTGCGCGACGTGCGCGGCTTCGCCACCAAGTTCTACACCGAGGAGGGCAACTTCGACCTGGTGGGCAACAACATGCCGGTCTTCTTCATCCAGGACGCGATCAAGTTCCCCGACCTGGTCCACTCGATCAAGCCCGAGCCCCACCACGAGATGCCCCAGGCATCGGCGGCCCACGACAACTTCTGGGACTTCATCTCGCTGATGCCCGAGTCCATGCACATGATCCTCTGGGTGCTGTCGGACCGGGCCCTGCCGCGCAGCTACGCCATGATGGAGGGCTTCGGCGTCCACACCTTCCGCCTGGTCAACGACGAGGGCGTGTCGCGCTTCGTGAAGTTCCACTGGAAGCCGACCCTCGGCACCCACGCCCTGGTCTGGGACGAGGTGCAGAAGATCGCCGGCAAAGACCCCGACTACAACCGCAAGGACCTCTGGGAGCGGATCGAGCAGGGCGACTACCCCGAGTTCGAGCTGGGCCTGCAGATCGTCGAGGAGCACGAGGCCGAGCGCTTCGACTTCGACCTGCTGGACCCGACCAAGCTCATCCCCGAGGAACTGGTCCCCGTGCGCATCGTCGGCAAGATGACGCTCAACCGCAACCCCGACAACTTCTTCGCCGAGACCGAGCAGGTGGCCTTCCACCCCGGCCACATCGTGCCCGGCATTGACTTCACCAACGACCCGCTGCTCCAGGGCCGGCTGTTCTCCTACCTCGACACCCAGCTGATCAGGCTGGGCGGGCCGAACTTCGCCGAGATCCCGATCAACCGTCCCCTCGCCGAGGTGCACAACAACCAGCGCGACGGCTTCATGCGCCAGACGATCAACAAGGGGCGGGTCAACTACGAGCCCAACTCCCTCGGCGGCGGCTGCCCCATGCACTCGCCCGAGCACATGCGCGGCTTCGCGAGCTACGCCGAGCAGATCCAGGGCCCCAAGGTGCGCGAGCGCAGCGCGAGCTTCGCCGACCACTTCAGCCAGGCGACGCTCTTCTGGCAAAGCCAGAGCCCGGTGGAGCAGGAGCACATCGTCGAGGCCCTGCACTTCGAGCTGGGCAAGGTCGAGCACATGCACATCAGGCAGCGCATGGTGCAGTTGCTGGCCAACGTAGACCAGGATCTGGCCGAGCGCACCGCCCGGGGCATCGGGGTGAGCGACGTCACGGGCGACCTGAGCTACCTCGACGAGAGCCCGGCGCCCCGCCCGGACGACCGGCGCGGGGCGGCGCAGCCGGGGCGGGCGCCCTCGCTCAGCATGGCGAGCACCGTCAAGGGCGCCAGGACGCGCAAGGTGGTCGTGCTGCTCGCCGACGGCTTCGACCACGACGCCCTCACGCAAGTGCGGGCCGCGCTGGAGAAGGCCGGCGCCCGAGCCAAGGTCGTCGCGAAGCTGGGCGGCACCGTCACCAGCGCCGACGGGCAGGCGGTCAAGGTGGACCACACCTTCGTCACCACGGCCTCGGTGCTGTTCGACGCGGTCTTCGTGCCGGGCGGCCGGCAGAGCGTCGAGGCGCTACGGACGCAAGGCGATGCGCTCCACTTCCTGAACGAGGCCTACAGGCACTGCAAGCCGATCGGGGCCACGGGCGAGGCCACGGCGCTGATCACGGCGTCGAGCATCCCCCAGGAGCCCGAGACGGCGGCCGGCGTCCGCGCCGAGCACGGCGTCGTCACCGCCGGCGAGGGGGCCGATCTGGGCCAGTTCGCGGAGCGCTTCGTCCAGGCGATCGCCGAGCACCGCCACTGGTCGCGCACGCTGAAGGATCAGGTCCCGGCGTAGCCGCGGCGGCCTGCCGCCGCGAGGGGCGCCGGCCCCCAGGCCCGCTTGTGGGGCCTGGGGGCCGGCGCCCCTCCTGCTGATGGGTCGCTCCGCTCCGTGTTTGCACCTTCCCATCGCCCGATGGCTCGCTCGCCTCAGCGCTGAAGGTGCGGCAGGAAGACCGCGTGCGGGCCTCGCGTCGGCGCCGGCCTGGGCGGCGCCCCGG
>DAOLDO010000106.1:0-11784 GCA_035327325.1 Chloroflexaceae bacterium
CGCCGTGTCCTCGAGGATGATCTCGGCCCCGCCGGGGCCGCGCGTGGCGGCCCACAGGCCGAGGGCGGCGAGGAGGGCAAGGCCGACGAGGAGGGGCAGCCACGGCAGGCGGGCGGGGGCTGGCCTCGCCCGCGGGGCCGGCGGGGCGGCGGCGGGCTGCGCCGCGGCGTCTTCGCGCCGGACGGTCGGCGGCGCGGGGTCCCGCCACGCGGTCGGCGGCGCGGGCGCCTCCCGCGGCGTCGCGTGGGCGGCGGGGGCGGGCGGCGGGGGGGTGGCCGCGGGGAGCAGCACGGTGGGCACAGGGCCGGCGCCGTCGAGGTCGCGGGCGAGGCGGCGCAGCTCGGCGGCCAGCTCGGCGGCGCTCTGCTGGCGCTCGTCGGGCGACTTGGCCAGGGCCCTGAGCACGGCCCGCTCGACGGGGGTCGGGAGGCCGGCCACGAATGAGCCGGGGGCGGGCGGGGGCTCGTTCACGTGCTGCACCAGCACGGCCAGGGGCGTCTCGCCCAGGAAGGGCAGGCGGCCCGTCAGCAGCTCGAAGAGGACCACGCCCACCGAGTACAGGTCGGAGCGGGCGTCGGCGGGGCGGTCGGCGGCCCGCTCGGGGGCCATGTAGTTGGCCGTGCCGATGATCTGGCCGGGCAGGGTCAGCTCGGTGGTCGCCGTGAGGCTCTCGGCGATGCCGAAGTCGGCGAGCATGGGCCAATCGGGATCGGGCAGCATGATGTTGGCGGGCTTGACGTCGCGGTGGACGATGCCGCGGGCGTGGGCGTAGGCCAGGGCGTCGAGCACGAGGGCCATGAGCGGGAGGGCCCTGGCGGGGTCGAGTGGCCCGGCGGCCACCACGTCGGCGAGGGTGCGCCCGCCGGGGACGTACTGGGTCACGAAGTAGCGGTGGCCGTCGTCGTCGCCGTAGTCGTAGATCGGCAGGATGTTGGGGTGGCTGAGGGAGGCCACGGCGCGGGCCTCGCGGTCGAAGCGGGCCGCGGCCGCGGGGTCAAGGGTGTCGCGCAGGACCTTGATCGCCACATCGCGCCCGAGGGCTGGCTGGCGCGCCCTGTAGACCGTGGCCATGCCGCCGCGCCCGATCTGCTCGACGATCTGGTACTGGCCGAGGGTCGCGCCGATCAGCGGGCTCATAGGTCTGCTCCAGCACAGGGGGGGGCGGGCGCCGCGCCTATGGTAGCAGCGCCCGCCCCTCCTGACAAGGCGGAGCCGGCGCCGGCGCCGCGCGACGAGGCCCGCCCAAAGCCGCTGAGCCGCCGGGATGCTGCGTCCGGGCGGCTCAGCGCCGTCAGGTTGGCCGAGAGGTGTGGGGGCTAGCCCTGCCGTCGCTGCTCATCCTGGCGGCGCAGGGCCTCGTCCACGGTCTCCTCGTCGCCCTCGGCCTGGCTCGGGCGGGGCACCTCGTCGGTGAGGGCGCCGCCGTCGCTCGGGCGCTCCTCGTCCTCCTCCTCGCCCTCGGCCTGGCTCGGGCGGGGCGCGTCCGAGTCGGTGTCGGCGCTGAGGGTGGCGGTGGCCTCCGGGAGGTCGGGGCTGTCGGGGCCGGCCTCCAGGTCGCCGAAGCCGGTCGCCCCGTAGCCCCCGCTGATCCCCGGGTCGGTGTCGCTGCCGAAGCCGCCGATCTCGACCGGGTGGACCTCGGCGCCGGCAGCCTCGCGGGCCGCGCTGCCGAGGACGCGCCAGACGGCCGCCTCGCTCGTCTGGCAGGCCGAGGCGATCTCGTGGACGCTCTTGCCCCGCAGGGCCTCGCGCACCATCGCCCCCTCCTGCGACGGCAGGCGCTCGGGCAGGCTCGGGTCGAGCCGCAGCTGCTCGATCAGCGCTGGCATCTGGCTGGACTGCACCATGGCTCCCATCCTTCCTCGCTTGACGGTCGGCGCGTCGCGTGCGCCACCAGGGCCGTTGATGCGAGTTGCGTGCCGCCGCGGGGGCTGCGGATCTCGCGGCCACTTCAGCCTGGCACGCAGGCTGCTATTGTGCTGTCAGAGCGCCTCGGGGCGCGGGGGCCGGCACGGGAGCGGCGGCCCCTGAGGATAGCCGGGACTAGGCCATTGTACCTGGGCGCACGTCAGACCGATGGTGTAACAACGTTTACCCTGGAGAGACGATCTCATCCGGCCGCGGCCGGGGCATACTAGACCCAGCAGAGACGCAGGACGAGAGGAGACCGGCGATGATGAACCTCGAGGAGCTCGACTACCAGCAGCTCGCCCAGCTGCGCGACGCCGTCAACCGGCGCATGCTCCGGCTCCGCCGCACCACCGGCCTGCGCCTGCCCGAGCTGCTGAGCATGCTCGAAGAGGTCAAGCAGACCTTGCGCGACCAGGGCAAAGAGTGGCGTTCCCTCGAGCGCTGGCAGTGGATGGACGGAGAGGTGCGCTTCTGGCTCAACCCGGTTGACCAGCACAACTACAACGTGGGCTGGTTCTCCATTGACGAGCTGGTCCAATGGGCCCACGATATGGGCCCCGTGCTCGCCTACGAGGAGGAGCTGGCCGAGGAGGAGCTGGCCGAGGAGGAGCTGGCCCGGGTGCCGACCTGGCGCGAGGCTCGGGCCCTCGACCTGGCCGCGTAGTCTGCCGCTCGGGTTCAAGATACGCGGGGCGCAGCCATTCGGCTGCGCCCTTTCGATTCGGGCCGCCCCGCGCCAGGGGCGGCCACGCTGGGCCGCCCTTACGACCGAGCGCAGCAGGGCCGGGCGGCCCCACGTGGGCGGCCGGCCTGGGAGCGGCACCCCGTCAGGCTTGCTCGGACGGAGCACTAGCCCGGGTTATACCTGTTCATCGCGGCGACGAGCCCCTCGCGCAGCAGCAGCTCGAGGGCGTCGGCGATGCCGGCGATGAGGAAGGGGCGCTCGGCCTCCTCCTCCTTGGTGAAACGGTTGAGCACGTATGCCGCGGCGTCCATACGGCCGGGGGGCTGGCCGATGCCGACGCGCAGGCGCGGGAACTCGCCGCCGCCCAGCTGGCCGACGATCGAGCGCATGCCGTTGTGCGTGCCCGCGCTGCCCCGCTCGCGGAAGCGCAGCTTGCCGAAGGGCAGGTCGAGGTCGTCGTAGACCACCAGCAGCTCGCGCGCCGGGTCAATCTTGTACCAGCTGTGCAGGGCCGAGACGGCCTGCCCGCTCAGGTTCATGTAGGTCTGCGGCTTGACCAGGGCGACTCGCTGGCCGGCGATGCCGCCCTCGGCGATCAGGCTGTTGGCCCGCTTGGCGCGGAACTCCAGCCCATGGCGCCCGGCCAGGGCGTCGAGGGCGTCGAAGCCGATGTTATGGCGCGTGCGCGCGTACTGTGCGCCCGGGTTCCCCAGGCCGACGATCAGCCACATGTCTCGTCCCGTCCCTAGCTCCGTCCTCGGGGCCTATGGTAGCCGCAGGGGGCCCAGGCGTCAATTCGTGAGGGCTCGGCTGCGCCTCGCCGGGCGACGCTCGGCTGCGCCTCACCCGGCGAGCGCAGCGAGCCCTCACCCCTGCAGGTACTCCCACCACAGCCGGTCGGCCACGGCGCGGGCGTCGGCGCGGGCGCCGAAGGGGGCCAGGGCCGCCGTCACGCGCTGCACGTCGCGGGCCAGGAGGGCGCGGGCGTCGTCGCCCTGGCGCGGGTCCACGGCCTGGGCAAAGTCAATGATGTAGGGCTCGCCCTCCCAGGCGAGGATGTTGTACACCGAGAGGTCGCCGTGGATGCGATGGCCGCCGAGCAGCAGGCTGATGTCCTCGAGCAGCCCGTCGAGCAGGTCCTGGGCCTCGCCGCGGCCGACCTCGATCTCGCACAGGCGCGGCGCCACCTCGTGCTCGTCGCCCAGGTAGGCCATCAGCAGGCCGTTGCCCGACTGGGCGACGGGGCGGGGCGTGCGCACGCCCAGAGCGTATGCCAGCTCCTGGGTGGCATACTCGTAGCCGATCCAGCTGGCGATCTGGAAGGCGCGGCCCTTGGCACTGTTGCGCGAGGGCACGCCCTTGCCGGTCAGCCTGACCTGCTTGCCCGACTCGTTGCGCACCACTCGGCCCTCGCGGTACTGGGCGTCGTTGCTCAGGCTGCGGAACATGCGCGGCCGGTAGATCTTGGCGGCGAAGAGGGCCTCGGGGTGGGCCGGGCCGCCCGCGCAGCAGAACACCGTGGCCTCCTTGCCGCTCTTCACCTCGCGCAGCACGTCGGCGATCAGGTCCTGCTCGTAGAAGTGGGTGAGCGACGAGAGCACCCAGTCGCCGTCGCGGCGGCCGACCAGGGCCTCGGGCGCGAACGGCTCCTTGGCGCCCTCCTGCTCCTGGGTCTCCTTCAGCCAGCGCTGCACGTCGGCGTTGGCCTCGAAGCTGCGTTTGGCCACGCCCTCGCGCGCGGTCGCCTTCGGCTGCCGGTGCTCCTTGCGCCGCGTCCCGTAGGCCGGCGCGCCCTCCTCGTCCAGGTCAACGTACTTGCCACCGATGATCGTGTAGCGGGTCATAGGCTCCTCAACACTGCGGGGAATCAAAAAGGCGGCCGGGGACCCCGATGGTCCTACGGCCGCCGTGCAGTCGAGGAGCGGAGGCGCGCGGGCGACGCCGCTGAGTGCGGCGGCCCACGTCGGTCCTCAGGACTGTCGCTCAGCTGCTAGCGGGGCGCGCGGACACACGCGGGGGTGGTCGGGGTGCGGGCAGCGGCGTTCGCCATATGACCTCCTTCGTGCGCGGCGCGAAAACGTCTGCGGCGAGTGTAGCGGAGCGCGCCTGGGCGCGCATCGGTCGCAGGGCGGAGCGGCCAGGGCGCGTCGAGCAGTAGTGACGAGCTGCCGCTCCCGGGCCGGGCGACCATGTGGGGTCGCCCGTACGGGCTGTATCGGGCGTAAGGGCGGCCCAGCGTGGCCGCCCCGCCGCGCCCACCGCCGCCAGGTAGCTCGGGCGGAGCGGCCTACAGCGCGTACCGCGCGTACGGGGCGACGCATGGCGGCCCGTCGCTGACGTAGAGGGCTCCGGCGTGCAGGTCGGCCACGGCCGAGATCACGCTCTCGTAGTGCTCCTCGGGGGGCTCGGCCGGGTCAATGTGGAAGCAGATCGAGTAGGGGTGGCCCTCGTGGTCGCGCAGGGCGGCCTGCACGTCGTCCACGGTCAGGGGGGCGCGGCCGCGCAGCAGGGCCTCCATGCGCGCCTGGCGCCGGGGCGAGTGGGGGTTGGTCTCGACGTTGCGCTCCTCGACGCCGAGGGCCGCCGGGTCCACGAAGTGGTTGGCGTGGATCAGGCAGCCGGCCACGCAGCCGCTGGCCCCCGCCCGCTCGGGCGAAGTCTCGAGGTTGAGCACCTGGTCGGGCACCTGGGCGAGCAGGAAGTTGGCCGAGCACGAGCGGCTCTCGCCGGCGACCACAGCCGCCGCGGCGTCGAGGTCGCGGCAGCGCAGCACCTCGTAGCAGCGCACGTGGAAGGGCCGCCTGAGGCGCGACCAGTCGTCGTCCTGGCTGGTGAGGCCGTTGATCATGAGGCCGAGGCCGGCGCTGTTCAGGCCGATCTTGCCGCCGAAGATGCCGGCCTCGCTGAAGGCCAGAGTGGCGGGGCCGTCGGGGTCGCTGCTGTGGAGCACGGCGCCGCGCACGCCGGCGATCCAGTCCCAGTTCTCGCCGAGCAGCAGGTGGCCCGCGGCCGTGGCCTCGGGCAACAGGGCGAAGGCGGTGCAGCCGTCGGGGAGGGGCCGCTCGACGAACTCGTCGTAGAACAGCTCGTAGCGCACATTGAGCGCCGCGATGGCGCCGAAGCTCTGGCCCGCGCCTGCGGCGATGCCGCGCATGCCCTCGTAGTAGGCCGGGCTCTGCCCCCTGATCGCCTCGGCGTAGCGCCTGGCCCGGGCCAGGGTCTCGGCGCGGCTCAGCTTGAGCTCGCGCTCGAAGCGGGCGAAGTAGAGCTCGAGGTTGTGGCGGATCTGCTCGCGCAGCGCCTCGCCGTGCTGCGCGCCCTGCGCGTACGGCGAGCCGGTCAGCCGCACCAGCGGTAAGGTCATCTCGCTCCTCTCGTCCAGCCCTCCTGATGGGCTACAGGTTTGTACCACGAAGGCCACGAAGCTCACGAAGGGGACGAGAGGGGCGCTGCCGCTATGGTCCTCCTGAGCTGCTCGCTCAGCTCTGGCCGGCCGGTCGAGCCGCGGGCGGAAGCGCCTCTTCGCGGCCTTCGTGCGCGGCGTGGCTCACGCCGCGCCGGCGCCTTCCGCCTTCCGCACCATTGTAATCCATGCCGGCTGCTTGACGAAGCCGAGGGCCTCGTTGATGCTGAGCATGGGCCTGTTGGTCGAGGCGTTGTCGGTGCGGACCACGGGCGCCCCCGCCGCCCGCGCGTAGGCGATCGCCCGCAGCTTTAGGGCCAGGGCGATGCCCATACGCCTGTGGGACCGCAGCACGCCGGTGAAGCCGGTGTCGAGCTCGGGGCTGGCCTCGCGGCGCCAGAGGGCGCTCATGCCCACGTAGCGCCCGCCGTCCAGGGCGACGAAGTAGGCGTCGGGCAGGAAGTTCGGGTTGTCCTTGAAGTACTTGACCCACTCCTCCAGCGGCGGCGGCGTGTAGGGCTCGGGCATAGGCACGTCGAGCGAGGCCTCGCAGTCGCAGGCGTAGAGCTTCGGCCAGAAGTCCGGGTCGCCTGCGATCAGCTCCGCCGCCGTGGCGATGGTGATGCCGTGGGCGGCCACCCGCTCCTCGACGCCGGCGAAGGGCGCCGGGTCGAAGGCCGCCAGGTCGAGCCGCGACTCCCAGGCCCGCATCTCCTCGGCGAAGCCGCGGGCGGCCAGGAAGCGCAGGCCCTCGGGGTAATCCTCGCGGATCGCGTGGCGCAGGGCCAGGGGCCTGTGCTCCGCGATCGCGGCCATCAGCCCGTTGTAGAGCCGCGCGCCGGCGCCGCGGCGCCGGTACTCAGGGTGCACGAAGACGCTGAAGAAGAACTTCCGCGGGTGGTACATCCAGGGCACGTTCTCGGCCTGGGCCATGCCCACGGCCTGGCCGTCGGCCTCGGCCACCAGGCGCGTGAAGGCCAGGCGGGCCTCGCGCTTCTCGTCCCAGCGCCGGTACTCGGCGACGGTAAAGGGGTATTCGGGCCAGACCGCCCGCCTGATCATCGCCAGGGCCGCGTAGTCGGCTTCGTCGTAGCGGAAGGGGCGCAGGGTGATGCTCATACTACTCTCGCTTGAGATGCCTGACGAAACCGATCCAGGCGGGCTGCTTGACGAAGCCGAGGGCCTCGTTGATGCTCAGCATGGGCCGGTTGGTCGAGGCGTTCCATGTCTTCAGGAGGCTGACGCCGCGGGCGCGGGCGTAGTCAATCGAGCGCAGCTTGAGGGCCAGGGCGATGCCGCGGCGCCTGTAGTCGCGCCGCACCGCGGTCAGACCGACGTAGAGCTCGCTCGGGTCGCTCTGGCTCTTCCACAGGTTGCTCATGCCGACGTAGCGCTCGCCGTCCACGGCGACGAAGAATCCGTCGGGCAGGAAGTTCGGCCCGTTGAAGACGAAGTGCTCGAAGGTCTCGTAGGCGAAGCCGGTGAAGGGCTCGGGCCTGGGCACGTCCCGCGCCAGCTCCAGGTCGAGCTCGTAGAGCTTGCGGCGGTGGTCGGGGTCGCGCGCGATCAGCTCGACGGCGGTGACAATCTGTATGCCCCCGGCGCGCACGCGCTCCTCGGCGCCGGCGAAGGGCGCGGGGTCGAAGGCCGTAACGTCGAGGCGCGACTCCCAGTCGCGCTGCTCCTCCTCGAAGCCGCTGGCCTCGATGAAGCGCAGGCTGGGCGCCATGTCGGCGCGGGTGCGGGCGCGGATCCGCAGGGGGTCGAACGGCGCCAGGGCGTCCATGAGGGCGTCGAAGAGGGACCGGCCGACGCCGCGGCCCTGCCGGTCGGGGCGCACCGCGACGAAGGTGCCGAAGACTCGCGGGTGGTACATGCCCTCGGGCTGGTCGTAGCTGGCGTAGCCGACGACGGCGCCGTCGAGCTCGGCCACGAGCCTGCGGTGCTTGAGGTGCGGCTGCCGGTGGGCGTCCTCGTGCTTCCAGTCCTCGACGGTGTCCTGGTACTCCGGGTAGACCAGGTTGGCGATCGCCGTGATGGCGGCGTAGTCGGCGTCGCTCCCGTCGAAGTCGCGTATGGTCAGCCCCTCCGGCGGCGCCGCCGGCGCGCCCGGCGTTATCGTGAGCGTCATGGCTGTCTCCCTGGCCCCCGTGGGCCGAGTCGTTAACTCCCGGTTAGCTGCGGGAGTATTCTAGCCTCCCGCCCCGGGCGGGCCATCGGTCCGAGGACTCAGGCGGGGTGCGCAATGAGGCTGAGTCGCACGAGCGCTCAGGGCGCGCTGTAACAATTGGTCACATCCCCCTAACAGCCCTGGCCTGGATGGGCGGGGCCGCGCCGTGGTACAACGTCTGGGCAAGGATTCAAGAGGAGACGTACCCATGCGACGCTATACACTGCTGCTGCTCGCCCTGATCGCGGCCCTGGCCCTGGCGGCATGCGGCGCGACCGTGCCCACCGCCGAGGAGATCGTGGAGCGCATGGAGGCCGCCCGCGAGGCCACCACCAGCGCGCACGCCGTGGTGGCGGTGGACTTCAGCTCGGCCGAGCGCTCGGGCCGGATCGTGGTCGAGGGCTGGATGGAGAAGACCGGGGCCACCGACGCCGCGGGCAACCCCGTCGCCCGCGTGCGCGCCGAGGTGCGCGAGGCCAGCGAGGGCGATCTGGCCGGCACCGTGGCCGTCAGCGAGGGCCCCCCCTTCTGGCTCTACAGCCCCGCCGAGAACACCGTGATCACCGGCGAGGCCGGCAAGATGAAGCAGGCCGCCGCCGCCACCCCCGCCGGCGCCGCCACCATGCTCACCGACCTGGTCGCCGAGGGCCTCGACGCCGTGGACCTCGAGGTGCTCGGCACCGAGCAGGTGGCCGGCAAGGAGACCTGGAAGGTCCGCGTGACCCCCAAGGCCGAGACGAGCGCCCAGCTACGGCTGGACGGCATCGTCGAGGGCACCATGTGGGTTGACAGCGAGCTGGCCCTGCCGCTCAAGCTGGCCCTCGACGCCAGCGACCTCGGCAGCGGCACGGTCGAGGTGCAGAGCCTCGAGACCAACCAGCCGATCGACCCGGCCCGCTTCAGCTTCGCGCCGCCCGCCGGCGCCACCGTCGTCCAGGCCGAGGAGCTGGCCGCCCGCATGGGCGCCCCCGCGGCCGCCACCCTCGACGAGGCCCGCACCGCCGTCAGCTTCACCCTGCGCGAGCCGGGCTACCTGCCCGCGGGCATGGCCCTGGTCGAGGTGCGCGTGGTCGGCACCAGCACGGTGATCCTCAACTACGCGGGCGAGGGCGGCAGCGTCAGCGTCGTCCAGAGCAACGAGGACGTGGGCCGCGACCGCGAGCCGCCCGCCGGCAGCCAGGAGGCCGAGGTCAGCGTCGGCGGCCTGCCCGCCACCCTGATCACCGGCGGCGACGGCCAGGGCAGCCTGCTGCGCTGGGAGGACGCCGGGGTGCGCTACGTGGTCGCCGGCACCCTCGCGGGCGACGAGGCCGTCAGGGTCGCCGAGGGCCTGCGGTAGCGCCAGGCGCCCGGTGCGCCGCTGTGATGTGGAGGAGAGACGCCGCGCCACGGCGTCTCTACCTGTGTCGGGCGAGCGCGGCGCGGCGCCTCGACCCGTGCGGGGGCGGCCCCGGCGCCATGGTATGATACCCCTATGACTGAACCCCTCATCAGGGCCGTGGCCCTGGCCCGCCGCTACCAGATGGGCAAGACCGCCGTGGACGCGCTGCGCGGGGTGGACCTGGAGGTCGCCGCGGGCGAGTTCGTGGCCCTGGTCGGCCCGAGCGGCAGCGGCAAGTCTACCCTGCTGCACCTGATCGGCGGCCTGGTGCGCCCCACCGGCGGCGAGGTCTGGGTCAACGGCCTCGAGCTCGGGCGCAGCAGCGACCAGCAGCTGGTGGCCTACCGCCGCGACACCCTCGGCTTTATCTTCCAGAGCTTCAACCTGCTGCCGATCAAGGCCGCCTGGGAGAATGTCGCCGTGCCGCTCATGCTGGCCGGCATGCCCCCGGCCCGCCGCAGGGCCCGCGCCCACGAGCTGCTGGCCCAGCTCGGCCTGGCCCCGCGCGCCGACCACCGCCCCAGCGAGCTGAGCGGCGGCGAGCAGCAGCGCGTGGCGATCGCCAGGGCCCTGGCCAACAGCCCCCGCCTCATCCTGGCCGACGAGCCCACCGGCAACCTCGACAGCCGCACCGGCGGCGAGATCATGGCCCTGCTCAGGCGCCTCGTGCGCGACGAGGGGCTGACCCTGCTGCTCGTCACCCACGACATGGGCGTCGCCCGCTACGCCGACCGTATCGTCCACCTGCGCGACGGCGCCGTCGAGCGCCTCGAGTCCGTGGCAGACGAATACGCGACCGGCGTGGCGCTCCCCGAGACCCTCTCCGCCCCCGAGGGCGCAAGGTGACCACGCGAGACGCGATCCGCGCCCTGGTCTTCGACTTCGACGGCCTGATCGTTGACACCGAGACGCCGGCCCTCGAGAGCTGGCGGCAGATCTACGCCGAGCACGGCCAGGAGCTGGCGCTCGAGGTCTGGGCCGGCGCCCTTGGCACCAACCACGGCTTCGACGCCCTCGCCCACCTGGTCGCCCTGGTGGCCGCCGCCGAGGCCCACCCCTCGGGCATGGCGGGCGCGGCGGCCGCCGAGGCCCTGCGCGCCGAGGCTGCCGCGGTGTCCAGGCGCCGCCAGGAGCTGAAGGCCGCCCTGAGCGCCGGCCAGCCGGCCCTGCCGGGCGTGGCCGCGCTGCTCGACCAGGCCGCGGACGCGGGCCTGCCATGCGCCGTGGCCTCGAGCAGCGGCCGGGACTGGGTCGAGGGCTGGCTTGGTCGCCTCGGCCTTCGCTCGCGCTTCGCCTGCGTGCTCACCGGCGACGACGTGGCGCGGACCAAGCCCGACCCGGCCCTCTTCCTCGCGGCGGCCGCCTGCCTGGGCCTGCCGCCCGCCGCCTGCCTGGTGCTCGAGGACTCGCCCAACGGCATCCTGGCCGCCCGCGCCGCCGGCTGCCCGGTGGTGGCCGTGCCCGGCGCGCTCACCGGCCAGCTCGCGCTGCCCCCCGCCGACCTGGTCGTGCCCTCCCTGGCCGCCATGCCCCTCGCCGAGTTGCTGGCCGCCGTGGCTAGAGCACGGTCAGCCGTAGCACCAGCATCAGCCCGATAAACAGCACCAGGGCCAGGGCCAGCAGCCCCAGCACCGCGAAGAGGCGGGTCAGCTCCAGGGCGTCAACGCCCTCGCCCGGCGGGCGCCGCCCGTCGGTGGTGGGCCTGCTGAGCGCCGGGGCCGACGGCGGGTCGAGCGGGTGGTCCTTGGTGTCGTAGCGCCCCTGCCAGGCCGGCGCTGCGCGCTCTCGCTCAGTCATAGCTCGCCTCCTTAGAATACGCTCGACAGGATGACCAGCCCGAAGACGAACCCGAGGACCAGCACGGCGACGAGGATGATCGTCAGGATGTTGGCGAGGTTGGGGTCGTGGCGGGGCCTGGCCTCGTCGTG
Source organism: Chloroflexaceae bacterium (assembly GCA_035327325.1). Taxonomy (GTDB): domain Bacteria; phylum Chloroflexota; class Chloroflexia; order Chloroflexales; family Chloroflexaceae; genus CAIWXH01. The sequence continues at coordinate 11,479 of DAOLDO010000106.1, forward strand.
CCGGGTGTCGTCGGCGGCGATGGGCTTGCGCAGCTCGCGCTCGGCGCCCCCGGCCGCATCGTAGATCCGCGCCCCGGCGGGGCGGCGGTCCTGGATCAGCTCGCGCTCGGTCATGGCGGTGCTCCTCATATGCTAGGCGGGGCGGGCCCCGCGAGACTTCCCCCTCCACGCGCGCTAGAGGCAACTGCCGTGCCGACGCAAAAAGGCCCCCTCGCCGGAGGGGGCGAGGGGGCTGCCGAGCGGCGCGGGCCCTAGGGCAGCGGGCCGGTCTGGGGGGGCGAGCCGCGGGGGTAAGGGCGGCCCAGC
>DAOLDO010000107.1:0-11658 GCA_035327325.1 Chloroflexaceae bacterium
CTTGCGCACGGTGACCCCGAGGCGCCGCACGTCCTCGGGCAGGCGCGGCTCGGCGACGGCCACGCGGTTGTTGACGTTCACGGTGGCGATGTCGGGATCGCGGCCGAGCTCGAAGGTGACCGTCAGGCCCAGCGAGCCGTCGTTGGCGCTGGTCGACTCCATGTAGAGCATGCCCTCGACGCCGTTCACCTGCTCTTCGATCGGGAGCGCGAGGGTGCGCTCCACGACGTCTGCGCTCGCGCCCGGGTAGGAGGCGGAGACCTGGACGGTGGGCGGCACGATCGGGGGGAACTGCGAAACCGGCAGCAGCGGGATCGAGACCGCCCCGCCGAGCAGGATCAGGATCGCGACGACCGCCGCGAAGATCGGCCGGTCGATGAAGAACGCGACGAAGCCGGGCGGGCGCGGCGGCGCTCCCGGTCAGCATATCCTCGGGCTCCGCAGAGAGCGGCCCGTCCCAGGGCGAGCCGAGCACGACCCCGAAGCGTACCAGCACGAAGCCGACCCCGATCGCCAGCAGCACCGCCAGCAGCACACCGGCCACCACCACGAACACCTCGCCGAAGGCCCCGCCCCAGTCGCCGACGCGGGCGCGCAGCTGCTGCAGCAGCAGCGCGTAGACGCCCAGGTAGAGCACGGCGCCGACCACGATGTTGAGCATGATCGGCACGACCACGTACTGCCAGAGCCGCGGCGTGCGGTTGATCAGGGCCAGGGCGCGTAACGGGTAGCTCAGGCCGGCCAGCAGGTCCACGGCTGCTCCTTCTGCTCAGACAGGCGCACGCAAAACATGACGAGGGGCGGCGCGCGAAGGATGCAGCGCCGCCCCTGATTTCGGTCGCCTGCCGTGGCCCTTACGAGCCCACCTCGCGCCGCGCCGCGGGCTCGCCGACGGCGGGCGGCGGGGGGGCGCCCTCGCCGAGCTGCTTCGCCAGCTGGATGCGCCGCGGCGCCGGCGGCTTCAGCTCCTCGGGCTTGAGCCCGGTGATCAGGCGCAGGCCCCGGTCGTAGGTGAAGTAGCTGTAGGCCCAGTTCAGCAGCACCACGATCCTGTTGCGGAAGCCTACCAGGAACATCAGGTGGACGACCAGCCAGCCAATCCAGGCCAGGTAGCCGGTCAGGCGGATCCCGAACGAATCGAGCACCGCCGAGCGCCGCCCGATCGTCGCCATGTTGCCCTTGTCGAAGTAGCGGAACGCCTTCAGCTCCTTGCGCCGCATGCGCAGCAGGATATTGCGCGCCGCCCGCTCGCCCATCTGGATGGCCACCGGCGCCACCATCGCGTACGGCGACTGGCCCTGGCCCTGGCCGCCCCGCGTCTGCGGCTGGCTCTCCAGGTAGGCCAGGTCGCCGATCACGAAGACCTCGGGGTGCTCGGCCAGGTTCAGGGTCGGGGTCACGGGGACGCGCCCGCCGCGGCCCAGCTTGACGCCCAGGGACTCGGCCAGGGGGGCGCCCTTCACGCCGGCGGCCCAGACCACCACCGCCGCCTCGAGGCTGCTGCCGTCGGCGAAGGTGACCAGCTGGTCCTCCACCGAGGCCACGGCCGTGTTCAGGCGCACCTCGACGCCCATCTTCTGCAGCCGCCGCAGCGCGTTGGCCCGCAGCTCGGGCGGGAAGGCGGCCAGCACCTTGTCGCTCGCCTCTACCAGCACCACCCTGGCCTCGGAGATGTCGAGCATGGGGTAGTCGCGCACAAGCACGTGGTTGATCAGCTCGACAAAGGCGCCCGAAAGCTCGACGCCCGTGGGGCCGCCGCCGACGATTACCAGGGTCATCAGGCGCTGGCGCGTGGCCGGGTCGCGCTCGCTCACGGCGTACTCGAAGTTCGAGAGCACCGTGTTGCGCAGCAGCTCGGCGTCCTCGACGTCCTTCAGGCCGAAGGTGTGCTCGGCCAGGCTTTCGTTGCCGAAGTAGTTGTTGGCGCTGCCCGCCGCGATGATCAGATAGTCGTAGGGCAGGGCCGCCGACGCCGTGTAGACCAGCCTGGCCGCCAGGTCCACCCGGCAGACCTCGGCCATCATGAAGCTGATGTTGCTGTGCTTGCGCACGATCGCCCGCACCGGGTAGGCCACCGACTCGGGCTCCAGGCCCGCCGTGGCCACCTGGTAGAGCAGGGGCCAGAACCCGTGGTAGTTGTTCCGGTCAATCACCAGGACGTCCACGTCTTTGCCGCCCAGCTCGCGGGCCGCGTTCAGCCCGCCGAAGCCGGCCCCAATGATTACCACCCGTGGCCGCGCCGAGGGCCAGGGCCGGGCCCGGTTCAGGCTCGCCTCGGCCAGGGGCTCGGGCTGCTGCCCGTCGCCGCGTCCCGGCTGGTCGGATCGTACTACGCGCATATGTTCCCTCCCCCGAGTTGCTGTCTTGGGCCGCCGCTTGCGGCACCCCACGGCACGAGAACCGCCACCGCGGGGCCGGGTTACGCCCGGCGCCGGGCCAGAACGTCTCTTCTGCAACCGCTGTGCCATGGGCATTATATGTGATTTTTTTCTCAAAGTCAAGGGCGTGCTGGATTCTTCCCCCCCGCCCCTGTGGTGTAACTCCCCGACCTATTGTTCAGGATGACACAAACCTGTGGTATGATACCCCTATACGCCCAGCTAATGCACACCTTTCCTCAACGAGGCCAACAGCCCGTCCGTTCAGGACGCGGCGCGGCCCGGTGCATTATATGTAAATGATCGAGCTGCAACCTGTCATGTGGCATAGAGCATTTGCGGCGTTATCTCGCGTAACGCTTGTCAAAACCTGTGCGGCGCCCTGGCGGCCTTGGTTGACACAAAAGCAAAGCTTAGTATAATAGAGTCACGCTCTCTCTTTGCACAGGGTTCTCCTGGAAGGCCACGAGGCATGGGACAGATCTTCCCCCGCAATGCCAACCTGCTGGCGCGGCTCAGCATCTTCGCCACCTTGCTGCTGGTCGCCGAGCTGATCCTGATCACCGCCGTCTACTTCCGCTCCAACGCCTACAGGCAGGTCAACGTCGCGATCGAGCAGCCCGTCCCCTTCAGCCACCAGCTCCACAACGGCACGCTGGGGATTGACTGTCGCTACTGCCACGTGTCGGTCAACACCTCCTCGTTCGCCAACATCCCCGCCACCGAGACCTGTATGACCTGCCACTCGCAGATCAAGACCGGCAGCGAGAAGCTGGCCCTCGTGCGCGAGAGCTACGCCACCGGCGAGCCCATCCTCTGGGAGAAGGTCAACCGCGTCCCCGACTTCGTCTACTTCAACCACTCCATCCACGTCAACAAGGGCGTGGGCTGCTCCGAGTGCCATGGCCAGGTCAACCAGATGGCCGTGGTCTGGCAGCCCCAGGCCTTCTTCATGGGCTACTGCCTAAACTGCCACCGCAACCCCGAGCAGTACCTCCGCCCCCGCGAAGAGGTCTACAACCTGGACTATGTCCACCCGGCCAACCAGCTCGAGCTTGGGCGCCAGCTGGTCGCCGAGTACGGCGTGATGTCCGAAGACCAGCTGACCAACTGCTGGGTCTGCCACAGGTAACCCCCGAGCGACGGCCGGCGCCGCCAGATAAGCGACTGTAAGGGCGCAGCGCGCTGTGCCCCAAAGAGACACCAGCTTATGACAAGCATGAATCCCGAGCTCGAGGCGATCCGCGCTCAGCTGCGCACCTCTCGCGGCAAGCAGTTCTGGCGCTCCCTCGACCAGCTGGCCGATACGCCCGCCTTCCGCGAGCTGGTCGAGCGGGAGTTCCCCCGCGGCGCCTCCGAGATGGGCGACCCCGTCAGCAGGCGCACCTTCCTCAAGCTCATGGGCGCCTCCCTGGCCCTCGCTGGGGTCACCGGCTGCACCTACATGCCCCCCGAGCAGATCGCCCCGTTCAACGAGATGCCCCTGGGCCGCACCCCCGGCATCCCCAACTTCTTCGCCACAGCCGTGTCGCTCAACGGCTACGCGACGGGCGTGCTGGTGCGCCAGAACGACGGGCGCCCCACCAAGATCGAGGGCAACCCGCTTCACCCCGCCAGCCTCGGCGCCACCGACCTCTTCGCCCAGGCCGAGATCCTCCAGCTCTACGACCCCGACCGCTCGCAGCAGGTGCTGAGCGGCGGCGCCCCGAGCAGCTGGGCCGACTTCACCGCCGCCCTCGCCAACAGCCTGGCCGCCCAGGGCGCCGCCGGCGGCGCCGGGATGCGCCTGCTCACCACCACCGTCACCTCGCCCACCCTGGCCGCCCAGCTGGCCGAGCTCCAGGCCCGCTTCCCTCAGGCCCGCTGGTACCAGTACGAGCCGGTCAACCGCGACAATGTGGTCGAGGGCGCCCGCCTCGCCTTCGGCCAGGACGTGAGCACCCGCTACGACTTCGCCAACGCCCGCGTGGTCCTCGCCCTCGACGCCGACTTCCTCGCCCCCGGCCCCGGCTTCATCCCCTACGCCCGCGCCTTCGCCGACGGCCGCCGCGTCACCAAGGACAGCGAGGCGATGAACCGGCTCTACGTGGTCGAGGCCACGCCCTCCACCACGGGCGCCACGGCCGACCACCGCCTGCCGCTCAGGGCCGGCGCGGTGCCCGCCCTCGCCCAGGCCCTGCTCGCCGGCCTCGGCCAGGGCCAGGCCCCCGAGCTGCCCGCGAGCGCCCAGGCTTTCCTCGACCGTGTGCGCGAGGACCTGGAGGCCAACCGCGGCGCCGGCCTGGTGATCGCCGGCGACCAGCAGCCCCCCGCCGTCCACGCCCTGGCCCACGCGCTCAACGCCGCCCTGGGCAACGTCGGCCAGACCGTGATCTACACCGAGCCGGTCGAGGCCCGCCCCACCAACCAGACGGCCGAGATCGCCGGCCTGGTGAACGAGATCAACGCCGGCCAGGTCGAGCTGCTGGTGGTGATCGGCGGCAACCCCGCCTACAACGCCCCCGGCGACCTGCGCTTCGCCGACGCGCTGCTCAGGGTGCCCCTGGTCATCCACCACGGCCTGTTCGTGGACGAGACGGCCCTCCTGGCCTCCTGGCACATCCCCGCCGCCCACAGCCTCGAGAGCTGGGGCGACGCCCGGGCCTTCGACGGCACGGTCAGCATCGTGCAGCCCCTGATCGAGCCCCTCTACGGCGGCAAGACCGAGCACGAGCTGCTGGCCGCCATGCTCGGCCAGCCCGACGCCCGCCCCTACGACCTCGTGCGGGCCACCTGGCAGGGGCGCCTCAACGGCAACGGCAGCTTCGAGCCCCTCTGGCAGGGCGCCCTGGCCAGCGGCCTGGTGGCCGGCAGCGCCGCCCCCACGGTCGCGGTCGCGCCCCAGGCCGGCCTGAGCCTCGACGTCCCCGCCGTCCCCACAGGGCCCGAGCTGGTCTTCCGGCCCGACCCCTCGTTGTGGGACGGCAGCTACGCCAACAACGGCTGGATGATGGAGCTGCCCCGCCCGCTCAACAAGCTGGTCTGGGACAACGCCGCCCTGATGAGCCCCAGCACCGCCGACCGGCTGCTCGGCCTCGGCCTGGGCTTCGCCAATGGGCAGAACCCGCTGGCGGTCGAGGACGACCAGCAGCGCCAGATCAACCTCGAGCGTATGACCAGGGCCAACGGCACCCTGGTGACGATCCGCTACGCCGGCGGCAGCATGACCCTGCCCCTCTGGCTGATGCCGGGCCACGCCGACGACTCGGTCACGGTGACCCTTGGCTACGGGCGCAGGGCGGCCGGCCGGGTCGGCGACGGCGTGGGCGTGGACGTCTACCCGCTGCGCGTGAGCGCCACGCCCTGGGTCGCCAGCGAGGGCGTGGAGGTGCTCAACGCCGGGGGCCGCTACCAGCTGGTCAGCACCCAGGACCACTGGACGCTGGAGGGCCGCGACATCTACCGGGTCGGCGAGTTCGAGCGCTTTCGCGAGGACCCCAAGTACATCGCGCTGGAGGTCTACCGCGAGGAGTACGGCAAGGACACGCCCGGCCCGGGCACCGACGGCTATCTCTCGATCCAGCCCGGCATCTCGTACGAGGGCCGCAACGCCTGGGGCATGACGATCAACCTCAACGCCTGCATCGGCTGCAACGCCTGCGTGGCCGCCTGCCAGGCCGAGAACAACATCCCGATCGTCGGCAAAGACCAGGTCGCCGTGGGGCGCGAGATGCACTGGCTGCGCATTGACCGCTACTACGCCGGCGACAACCTCGACAACCCGGCCACGTTTGTCATGCCCCTCGCCTGCGTGCAGTGCGAGAAAGCGCCATGTGAAGTCGTCTGCCCGGTCGCGGCCACCATCCACGACTATGAAGGACTGAACAACATGGTGTATAATCGCTGCGTCGGCACAAAGTATTGCTCGAATAACTGCCCCTACAAGGTCCGCCGCTTCAACTTCCTGCAGTACACTGACCTCGACACGATCAGCCTGCAGCTCCAGCGCAACCCGGAGGTCACGGTCCGCAACCGCGGCGTGATGGAGAAGTGCAGCTACTGCGTGCAGCGCATCAGCGCGGCCCGCGTGGAGGCCAAGAAGGCGGCGGTGCAGGCCGGCGAGAGCGCCTACAGCATCCCCGACGGCACCATCGTCACGGCCTGCGAGGGCGCCTGCCCGACCCAGGCGATCGTCTTCGGCGACATCAACGACCCGGACAGCCGGGTGGCGAAGTGGAAGCAGGAGTACCACAACTACGGCTTCATCGGCCTGCTGAACACCGCGCCGCGCACGACCTACCTTGCACGTGTCCGTAACCCAAATGAGGAGCTGGAGGCCGCGGAGGCCGCCGGCTAGCGCGGGGCCGGAGGGGCAGAGCCCTCGGGCCGCGCCCCTCACGCTCCCCCGTGTCGCCGATCGAGGCAGGCGACAGATCGATTGCTAGAAGGACAGCCGATGGCACAGGCGCAACCCCTCCGCAAGGCCCCCCCGCCCGACCCGGGTGAGTCCTACCTCCTCCCCGGCGAGACGTACACGTCCATGAGCAGCAAGATCGGCGACGTGGTGCTCACGCCGCCGCTCAAGACGCCGCGGGGCTGGCTGCTGGGCTTCACTATTGCCTTCCTCCTGCTGATGGTGTTCTTCATCTCGGTGACCTGGCTGTTCATCAGGGGCGTTGGTATCTGGGGTATCAACATCCCGGTCGGCTGGGGCATGGACATCATCAACTTCGTCTGGTGGATCGGCATCGGTCACGCCGGCACGCTGATCTCGGCCATCCTGCTGCTGCTGAACCAGGGCTGGCGCAACTCGATCAACCGCTTCGCCGAGGCGATGACCCTGTTCGCCGTGGCCTGCGCCGGCATGTACCCCATCCTGCACCTGGGGCGGCCCTGGCTGTTCTACTGGCTGATCCCCTACCCCAACACCATGGGGATGTGGCCGAACTTCCGCAGCGCCCTCGACTGGGACGTGTTCGCGATCTCGACCTACGCCAGCGTGTCGCTGATCTTCTGGCTGGTGGGCCTGATCCCCGACTTCGCCACCCTGCGCGACCGGGCCGATAACATCTGGGTGAAGCGGATCTACGGCATGGCCGCCCTCGGCTGGCGCGGCTCGGCCCGCCACTGGCACCGCTACGAGATGGCCTCGCTGCTGCTGGCCGGCCTCTCCACGCCCCTGGTGGTCTCGGTCCACTCGATCATCTCGCTCGACTTCGCGATCTCGCAGGTGCCCGGCTGGCAGGTGACGGTCTTCCCGCCTTACTTCGTGGCCGGCGCCGTCTTCGCGGGCTTCGCGATGGTGCTGCTGCTGATGATCCCGGTGCGCCAGTTCTACGGCTTCCAGAACTACATCACCATGCGCCACCTCGACGTGATGGCCAAGGTGATGCTGGCCACGGGCATGATCGTGGTTTACGGCTACTTCATGGAGGTGTGGGCCGCGGTCTACAGCGGCAACATCTACGAGGAGTACCTGCTCTACAACCGCCTGAACGGGCCGAGCGCCTGGGCCTACTACGGGCTGCTCTTCTGCAACGCCCTGGCCATCCAGCCCCTCTGGTTCCGGCGGGTCCGCCAGAGCATCCCGGCCCTGATCGTGATCTCGCTGCTGGTCAGCGTGGGCATGTGGCTCGAGCGCTATGTGATCATCGTGATCTCGCTCGAGCGCGAGTTCCTGCCCTCGTCGTGGGACCTGTACGTGGCGACGATCTGGGACTGGTCGCTCTACCTTGGCACCTTCGGGCTGTTCTTCACCCTGCTGTTCCTGTTCATCCGGGTCCTGCCGATGATCAACATCTTCGAGATGCGGCTGTTCCAGTACCAGGAGCAGCAGCGCCTCAAGGGCCGCGAGGACGCCGGCCACGGCGATACCGGGCGCGACATCATCACAGGCAAGAGCGAGCCGGGCAACGCCTCGGCCGACTAGGGAGCAGCAGCCATGCAGAACCGTGCCACCCCTGAGATCTACGGCGTCATGGCCGAGTTCCGGACGCCGGAGGCCCTGGTCGCGGCCACCCACCAGGCCAAGGCCGCGGGCTACTCGAAGATGGACGCCTACACGCCCTTCCCGATCGAGGAGGTGATCGAGGAGATCGCCCCCGGCGATACGGGCGTGCCCCGCCTGGTGCTGATCGCCGGCGTGGTCGGCGCGCTCAGCGGCTTCGCCCTCCAGTACGTCGGCAATATCATTGACTACCCCATGAACATCGGCGGGCGCCCGCTCGACATCAGCAACTGGCCCTCGATGATCCCGATCACCTTCGAGATGGGCATCCTGCTGGCCGCCTTCACCGCCGCGATCTCGATGGTGGTGCTCAACGGCCTGCCCCAGCCCTATCACCCGGTGTTCAACGCGCCCCGCTTCGAGCGGGCCTCCCAGGACACCTTCTTCCTGTGCATCGAGTCCACGGACCCGCTGTTCGACCGCGCCCAGACCTCGGCCTTCCTGCGCACCCTCGGCCCCGCGCAGGTCTCGGAGGTCGCCTTCTAAGGGACTACCGTGATGCAGACGCAACGCTCGCGCAGCCCGTGGTCGCCGGCCCGCACGCTCCGCCTCGTCTGGGCGCCCGCCCTGGTGCTGCTGCTGGGTGCCTGCCACTTCGACATGTACAACCAGCCCAAGGTCCAGACGTACGCGCCAAGCAGCTTCTTCGCCGACGGCAGGGGCTCGCGCCCCAACGTGGCCGGGGCCGTGGCGGTGGACGGCGTGCAGAGCGACGAGTACCTCTACACGGGGTTCGTTGACGGTGAGACGGGCGATGTGATGCCCTTCGCGGTCAGCCGCGAGCTGCTCGAGCAGGGTCAGGCCCAGTACAACATCTGGTGCGCCGTCTGCCACGGCGAGGCCGGCTACGGGGCCAGCGTGGTGGCGCAGCGCGGCGGCATCGTGCCGGCCAACTTCCACCAGGACCGGCTGCGCGAGGCGCCCGTGGGCCACTTCTTCAATGTGATCACCAACGGGGTCTACCGCGGCGACCCGGAGGCGGGCGGCTACCAGTCAATGTACTCCTACGCCTCGCGCATCAGCGCCGAGGACCGCTGGGCTATCGCCGCCTACGTCAGGGCCTTGCAGCTCAGCCAGAACGCCACCGTCGAGGATGTCCCGGCAGACCAGCGCGGCTCCCTTGGGAACTAGGGCGCCCGCACGAGAGAGATCATCATATGGCGACGACGACGCTCCCACAGGCACGGGTTCCGCAGCTCAACCGGCTGCAGCTGTTCGGCATCGGCGCGGCTGTGGTCGGCCTGCTGCTGCTCGGGGTCGGGTTCTTCATCAATGCGACCCAGTTCGCCGAGTCGTACATCTTCGGCTTCTACTTCGCGATGCTGCTCCCCCTGGGCTGCCTGGGCCTCCTGATGGTCCAGCACCTGACGGGCGGGGCCTGGGGCCTCACGGTCAGGCGCATGCTCGAGGCCGGGGCCCTGGCCCTGCCGATCTTCTTCATCCTCAGCCTGCCGGTCATCCTGATCGCCTACAACAACATCCTGAACCTCGACCACTTCGTCTACCACTGGGCCGACCCCGAGGTGGTGACGCCCGGCGGGGCCGCGTTCGACCCGATCATCGCCCATAAGTACCCCTGGATGAGCCCGCCCTGGTTCGCCGGGCGTATGCTGATCTACTTCGCCCTCTGGAGCGCCCTCGCGATCTTCCTGCGCACCTGGTCGCGCCAGCAGGACGGCGGGGCCGACCCGGTCGCCACCGCCGCGCGCATGCGCCGGCTCAGCGGCATCGGCGTGGCCCTGTTCGTGATCAGCGTGACCTTCTTCGCCTTCGACGTCGGCATGTCGCTGGACGCCCACTGGTACTCGACCATGTACGGCGCCCTCTACATGGCCAACGCCGGCCTCACCACCCTGGCCTTCCTGCTCCTGGTGATGACCCAGGTGCGGCGGACGCCCCTGTTCGAGGAGCACGTGCCGGTCAAGCCGATCCACGACCTCGGCAAGCTGCTGTTCGCCTTCACCATCCTGTGGACCTACATGTCCTTCGGCCAGTTCGTGATCATCTGGTCGGGCGACGTGGCCGAGTTCGTCCCCTGGTACATCAAGCGCATCGAGGGCGACTGGCTCTTCATCGCCCTCGCCCTGATGGCCTTCGCCTTCTTCGGGCCGTTCTTCGCCCTGCTCGGGCGCAAGCCGAAGCGCAACCTGAACTACCTGGCCGGCGTGGCGATCTGGATTCTGGTCTTCCGCTTCATTGATATCTCCTGGGTCATCCTGCCCGAGTTCCACGAGACAGCCCTCGGCGCCTTCACCACATTCACCAACTACGCCGCGCCCCTCGGCCTGGTGGGCATCTTCCTGGCCATCTGGGCCTTCAACATGCAGCGGGCGCCGCTGCTGCCGCTCAACGACCCGAACTTCGAGGCGCTGCACGCCGGAGGGCACCACTAGCCATGAGCTACCGCTACGGGACAACCGTCCAGACGAGGCGCCAGCCCAACGAGCGGCGCATCATGATCGCCCTGCTGGTCGGCTTCCTCGTGGTGAGCCTGGCCGTGCTCCTGGCCGGCCGCGTGCCCATCTCGCCGACCCCCACCCCCCTCACCGGCCCGACCTACAGGAGCTACGTCGAGAATGACCGCCGGCTGCTCGGCAGCTACGGCTACACCCTCGAGGGCCGGGTGCACATCCCGATCGAGCGGGCCATGGACCTGGTCGCCGAGCGGGGCCTGCCCACCCGCGACAACCCCAGCCCCACGCCGTAACAGAACCCCACCCACGGGTGGCTGAACAGGGAGGAGGTCCGGCGACCTCCTCCCTTTTTTGTGTTCGGCGTGGTATACTTGCCGCCGAACCTACCAGCAAATCCTAGAAGATGTTCGCCTATGACATGGGGGCGTATCTTCGGCAGCTTCGTCGGCGCCGCGACGACAGGGCCAGTCGGAGTCTTCATCGGCGGCGTCGTCGGCGACCTCGCTCAGGCGCTGGTCCAGCTGTCAAAGGAGACCCTGGAAGAGACGCTCACCAACGTCTCTTCCGACGTCCTGCGCGACGCAAGCATGCGCGTGGTCGGTCGGCTGAGCCCCGCGGAGCGCAAGCGCGTCAACCACGATTTGCAGGCCGCCTTCCGCGCCGGCGCCCGTGAGGCCCTCGCCGACATCGGCGGCCCCGCCGTCTTCGCCGCCGCCTGGCGCGCCGGGCGCGACGTCCCCGAGCCTGTCGTCTACGCCGGCGCCAGGGCCTCAGGCGAGCTCGCGGAACGCATCGCCCACGCCCTGCGGGAGCTCGATCGCGCCATCGAGCGGGGCGAGGTGCTCCCCTCGAGCCGCCCGTCGAGCGGCCCGAAAGCAGC
>DAOLDO010000108.1:0-11550 GCA_035327325.1 Chloroflexaceae bacterium
TCGGCATCCCCTTCATCATCCTGGCGATCGCGATCTCGGGCGTCGTCGGCCCCGGCCTGCTCACCCTGATCTTCCTGCTCGGCTTCACCGGGTGGGAGAGCTACGCGCGCATCACGCGGGGCGAAGTGCTGGTGGTGCGGGCCCTCGACTTCGTGACCGCGGCGCGCGTGGTCGGCCAGCGCGGCTGGCTAATCGCCGTCCGCCACGTGGTGCCCAACGTGCTCTCGTCGGCGATCGTGCTGGCGGCGCTGCAGGTCGGCACGACCATCCTGGCCGAGTCGTCCCTCAGCTTCCTGGGCCTGGGCGTGCAGCCCCCCAACATCACCTGGGGCCTGATGCTGGCCGACGGCCGCCAGTACATCGGCAGCGCCTGGTGGATGGCGACCTTCCCCGGGGTCGCGATCACGATCACCGTGCTGGGCGTGGTCTTCCTCGGCGACTGGCTGCGGGATAGCCTCGACCCGCGGCTGCGGGGGCGGTGAGGCCATGGCTGCGCCGACCACCCCCTTCCGCGTGCCGCGGGCGCGCCTCCCCGAGCTCCACCGCGCCATGGGCGAGGAGCTGCGGGCGGCGATCGAGCCCCTGCTTTTCGGCCCGCCGTCGGAGGGCTACGCCGCCAGGGCGCGCCTGGAGGCCGCCCTGGCCGAGGCCACCGGGCTGCCCCACGTCTGCGCGGTCCACTCAGGCACGATCGCCCTGCTGATCGCGCTCAGGGCTTGCGGGGTCGGCCCCGGCCACGAGGTGATCACCGTCGGCAACTCCGACATCTCGACCACGGCGGCGGTGCGCCAGGCCGGGGCCACGCCGGTGCTCTGCGACGTGCGCCCCGAGGACTACACGCTCGACGTCGCGCTGGTCGAGGAGCTGGTCACGCCGCGCACGGCCGCGATCGTGCCGGTGGACCTGTACGGGCACCCCGCCGACGTGGCGGCCCTGCGGCCGCTCGCCGACCGCCACGGCCTGCGCATTGTGGAGGACGCGGCCCTGGCCCTCGGGGCGGCCGACCACGGGCGGCCCGTGGGCGCCTTCGCCGACGCGACAGTCTTCAGCTTCGCGCCCTACAAGCCGCTGGGCTCCCTCGGCAACGGCGCCGCCCTGGCCACGGCCGACCCGGCGGTGGCGGCGCGGGCGCGGCTGCTCTGCGGCTACGGGCACGACCCGGCGGCCGAGCCGGCCTCGCCCCTCGGGCAGCGCTACATCGCCGAGGGCTACAACGTGCCGCTCGACCCCTTCCAGGCGGCCCTGCTCCTGGTCAAGCTGCCGCGACTCGCGGCCTGGAGCGAGGGCCGGCGGGCCGTGGCGGGGGCCTACGCGGCGGCCCTCGGCGGCCTGGTGGGGCTCCCGAGCTTCCGGCCCGAGAGCCGGCCGACCTTCCGGGCCTACACGGTGCGCGTGCCCGACGCCGAGATCGTCTGCGCGGCCCTGCGCGCGGCCGGGGTCGAGGCGGTGCGCCACTACGCCCCGCCGATCGCCGAGCACCCGGTCTACGGGGGGGGCCTGCCGGGGTCTGACCGCCTGCCGGTCACCGCGGAGCTGGCGCGGAGCCTGGTCTGCCTGCCGGTGGCCCCCGAGCTCACCGCCGAGGACGTGGCCTACGTGGCCGCCCGCCTGGAGGCGAGCGGCCCGCCACGCTGATGGTAGAGACGCCCCACGGGGCGTCTCCGCAGAGGAGGCGCTGATGTCCCAGTCACTGGTTGACCGGCTCGCGGCCCACGCCGCCGGCCTGCAGCTCGAGCAGATCCCCGAGGCGGCCCGCGCCACGGCGCGCCAGCTGGTCTTCGACACGATCGCGACGGCCATCGGCGGCTACCGCACGCCCCTGGGCCAGCGCGCGGCCGCCTTTGGCGTCGAGCGCCTGCCCGGCGACGAGGCGGCGGTGATCGGCCTGGGCCGGCGGGCCTCGGCCGAGGGGGCGGCCTTCGCCAACGCGACCATGGGCAAGATCCTGGGCATGGACGACTCGCACCGCACCGCCGGCCACATCGCCTGCAGCGTCGTGCCCGCCGCCCTGGCGGTGGCCGGCCAGGCCGGCACCCCCGGGCGCGAGCTCGTGGCCGCCATCGTGGCCGCCTACGACGTGGCGGTGCGCCTCGGCGCCCACGTGCGCCACGAGCAGCGCCGGCGCGGGCTCGACCTGAAGGGCACGATCGGGCCCCTCGCCGCGGCCCTGGCCGCCGGGCGCTGCGCCGGCCTCGCGCCCGCGCAGCTGGCCGACGCCCTGGCCCTGGCCGCCGACATGGCCTCGGGCACCGAGCAGTACGTCTACGAGCTGGGCAGCTGCGACACCAAGGACCTGATCGCCGGCTTCGCGGCCCGCAGCGGCGTCTTCGCCGTGCGCCTGGCCGAGGGCGGCTTTGCCGGCCCCCGCGGCGCGATCGACGGGCCCTACGGCTTCCTCCAGGCCCTCGGCCCCGGCGCCGACACGGCCGCCGGCCTGTTCGACGACCTGGGCGAGCGCTTCACGATCACCGAGACCGCGTTCAAGCCCCACGGCGGCTGCCGGCACACCCACCAGGCCGTGGACGCCGTGCAGCGCCTGCTCGCCGACGGACCCCTCGACCCGGCGGCGATCGAGCGCGTCGCGGTGCATACCTACGCCTACGCCCTCGCCCCGCACTTCCGCGTAGACCCCGACCCGCCCGGTCGCGCCGTGGCTGGCCTGAGCATCCGTGTGGCCACGGCCCTGGCCCTGGTGCGCGGCAGCGCCTGGCCCGCCGACTTCGTCGCCTGGGACGACCCGGCCGTCCGGCGCCTGCGCCACCTGGTGGAGGTCGCCGTGGACCCCGAGGTGGAGGCCGCCTACCCGGACCGCAACGGCTGCACAGTCGAGGTGGCCCTGGCCGGCGGCGCCACCCGCAGCGCAACGGTGCCCTTCGCCCGCGGCGAGCCCGAGGCCCCGCTGAGCGACGACGACCTGCGCGCCAAGGCCCACGCCCTGGCCGACGGGCTGCTGCCCGCCGACACGATTGACGCCCTGCACGAGCGCTGCGCGCGCCTCGAGCAGCTCGCCCAGACCGACGACCTCCTCGCCCTGACCGCCGCCCCCCTGGAAAGGAGCCCCGCGTGAACGTCACCCAGATCAAGCACCTCACCTTCGCCGTGCGCGACGCCGCCCAGACCCTCGACCGCTACAAGCGCCTGCTCGGCGCGCCCGAGTCGGCCTTCGTCAAGGAGTTCGCCAAGAGCCGCACTCGCGCCTCGGTCTTCATGCTGGGGGGCGTCGAGTTCCAGATCAGCGAGTCGATGGACGCCGACGGGCGCTTCGCCGCCTGGATTGACCAGCGCGGGCGCGAGGGCCTGCACCACATCTGCTTCGCCGTCGAGGATATTGACGCCGCCCTGGCCGAGGCCCAGGAGGCGGGGGCCTCGCTCAAGCCCTGCGTCGCCTGCAAGGTCACCGGCAGCCACGCTCACCCCGAGGGCTGGGTCGCCTTCCTCGAGGACGAGGTGAGCGGCATCGAGATCGAGTTCATGCAGGTCTACAAGGAGGGCGAGACCGCGGAGCGCGCCCAGGGCGTCTGAGCCTGGCGCAGCCTTTGGGAGTCTCTGCCCGGTTGCGACCAGGGACCAACGACCAACGACCAACCGCTCAGGCCGCTGCCCGGCGTTGGTCCCTGGTCCTTCGTCCTTGGTCAGAACGGGCACACGCTTGCTCGCTGGCACAACTAGTCAAGAGGTCTGATGCGTCTCCAGTCTGCAACGGTGGTCGAGCTGCTCCAGGAGCTGATCCGCATCCCCTCGCCCAACCCCCCGGGCGACTGCGCCGCGATCGCCGCCTTCTGCGAGGCCGCACTGCGCGAGGCCGGCCTCGAGGCGCGACGGCTCGCCCCCGACGGGCGGGCATGGAGCGTCGTCGCCAGCGTGGGCGGCGGCCCCGGGCCGACCCTGATGTACCACGCCCACATTGACACCGTCCCCCTCGGCCAGAGCGCGCGCTGGCGCCACGACCCCTTCGCCGGCGAGCTGGCAGACGGGCGGGTCTACGGCTTGGGCAGCGTGGACGACAAGGCGCCCATGGCCGCCATGCTCAAGGTGGCCGCCGACCTGGCCGCCCGGCGCGGCGAGCTGCGCGGTCGCCTGGTGGTGGTCTGCGCCGCCGACGAGGAGGTCGGCGGCACCCTGGGCACGCGCTGGCTCGCCGAGGCGGGCCACCTGCCGGCCTGCGACTTCGTGGTGGTCGGCGAGCAGACCGCCAACCGGGTCGCCGTGGCCAACAAGGGCGTCCTGCGGGCCACCTTCAGGGTCGGCGGGCGCACGGCCCACGCCACCACGCCCGCCAACGGGCGCAACGCGATCAACGGCATGGCCCGCCTGATCCTCGACCTCGAGCGCTACCAGCGCGAGGTGCTGGACGCCCGCCCCCACCCGCTGCTCGGCGCGCCCAGCATCAACGTCGGGGTGATCGAGGGCGGAGTGAGCGCCAACGTCGTCGCCGACGCCTGCCTGATCAGGGTGGACCGGCGCATGGTGCCGGGCGAGGCCCCCGAGGCGGTCATGGCCGAGCTCGAGGCCGTCGCGGCCGCCGCCCAGGCTCGCGACCCCGAGCGCCGCTACAGCGTGGGCGACTACCTGGTGAGCCCCTGGTTCGCCACGGCCGCCGACGACTCCTTCACCGGCCAGCTCCTGGCGATCAGCTCGGCCGTGACGGGCGCCCCGCCCGAGCCCGTCGGCTACCTGCCGGGCAGCGACGCCAAGCACCTCACCGCGGTCGCCCGCGGGGGCATGGTGATCTTCGGCCCCGGCACCTACGAGGTGGCCCACGCCCCCGACGAGTACGCCGACGTCGCGGAGCTGGAGGCGACCTACAGCATCCTGCGCCGCTTCGCCGAGCAGATCCTGCTGATGTGAGACCAGCCCTGCCTGAACCGGCCGCGCCGGTGGCGGCCGGCGATCCTCTGGGCGCCGAGGCCGCGCGCAGCCGACAAGCCCATATGGTGTGAGGAGTTCATGCTTGACATCGCCATCAAAGGTGGGACGGTCGTCAACGAGGATGGGGCCATGCCCGCGGACGTGGGGATCGAGGGCGACCGGATCGCGCTGGTGGCGGCCCCCGGCGGCCTGCCCGCCGCCCGTCGCGAGCTGAACGCCGAGGGGCTGCTGGTCCTCCCCGGCGCGATCGACATCCACTTCCATGTGCGGGCGCCCGGCCACCCCGAGCGCGGCACCTTCGAGACCGAGACCCGGGCCGCGGCCGCCGGCGGCGTCACGACCATCCTCGAGATGCCGATCAGCGTGCCCGGCTGCGCCCGCCGCGACATCCTCGAGAGCCGCCGCGCCCACGGCGAGGCCCGCACCTACGTCAACTTCGGCCTCTACGGCGCGGCCGGGCTGCTCAGCCGCGACGAGGTGCTGGGCATGGCCGAGGCCGGCGCCTGCGCCTTCAAGATCTTCACCCACGCCGCCCCTAAGGACCGCGCCGACGAGTTCCTGGGCATCTGCATCCCCGACGAGGACCAGCTCTACGCCGCCCTCGAGCTGATCCGCGAGAGCGGGCTGCTCACGGTCTTCCACGCCGAGAACGACCGCCTGATCCGCCTGTTCGAGGGCCGCGTGCGCGCCACCGGCCGCCGCGACCCCGCCGCCTTCGCCGAGAGCCGCCCGCCCGTGGTCGAGGCCATGAGCATCGCCCAGATCGGCGTGCTCTGCGAGGCCGTCGGCACGCCTGTCCACATCGCCCACGTCTCCGGCGACCTGCCGCTGCAGATGCTGCGCGCCGCCCAGGCCCGCGGTCTGCCGATCACCGGCGAGACCTGCCCCCACTACCTGGCCCTCACCACCGAGGACCTCGAGCGCCACGGCCCCTACGCCCTGATCAAGCCCCCCGTGCGCACCGTCGCCGACCAGGCGGCCCTCTGGCAGGGCCTGCGCGATGGGGCCCTCTGCGCGATCACCACCGACCACAGCCCCTACACCCTCGAGGAGAAGGAGCGCGGCCGCGACGACATCTGGCGCGGCGCCATCGGCGCGCCCGGCGTCGAGCTGCTGGTGCCCTACGTGCTCAGCAGGGCCCTTGAGGGCTCGATCGCCCTGACCGACGCCGTGCGCTGGCTCTGCAGCCAGCCGGCCCGGCTGTTCCGGCTCTATCCGCGCAAGGGCGTGGTCCGCCCGGGCGCCGACGCCGATCTCACGCTCTACGACCCGCGCCCCTCGGGCGTGGTGGACAGCTCGCGCTGGCTGACCAAGGCCCGCGCGATCGGCCGCGCCTACGACGGCATCCCGCTCCGGGGCGCGGTGCACGCCACCCTGGTGAACGGGGCCCTGGCCTACGAGGCGGGCCGCATCGTCGGCGAGCCGGGGCTCGGCCGCTTCGTGCGCCCCGGCGCGCCGGCCTGAGGCTCGGGGCGCCCCGTGGTACCATGGTCGGCGACGCGGGGCGCCCCGAGCCCCCTGGACTGCGAGGCCGCGTGCTCGACCGTGACCGCCTGCGCCAGTTGACCAGCAGCGCCTTCGGGCAGCTGCTCTCCCGCGCGCCCGCCCTGGCCCGCCTGTGGGGGCGCGGCTTCGCGGCCGTCCCCGCCGGCGAGGCGCCCTTCGCTCCCCTGCGCAAGCCCCTGCGCGAGTGCCGGCTCGCCCTGGTCACCACCGGGGGCGTGCACCTGCGGTCGCAGCGCCCGTTCGACATGGGCGACTCGCGCGGCGACCCGAGCTTCCGCGCCATCCCCGCGGACACGCCCGCGGCCGCGCTGATGATCACCCACGACTACTACGACCACGCCGCCGCCGAGCGCGATCTGAACGTCCTCTTCCCCCTCGCACTGGGGCGCGAGCTGGTGGCCCGCGGCGCCGTCGGCGCCCTGGGCACCTGCTACAGCTTCATGGGCCACATCGAGCCGCCCCACGTCGCGACCCTGGTCTCGCGCACCGCCCCCGAGGTGGCGCGGCGGCTGCGCCAGGAGCAGGTGGACGCGGTGCTGCTCACCCCCGCCTGAGGGCTCTGCAACCAGTCCGTGGGGCTGGTCGCCCGCAGCGTCGAGGCCGCCGGCATCGCCACGGTCTGCGTGGTCGGCCTGCGCGAGATCGCCGAGCAGGTGCGCCCGCCCCGCGCCGTCCACCTCAGGTGGCCCTTCGGCCGCCCCCTCGGCGAGCCCGGCGACCGCGCCCAGCAGCTCAGTGTCATCCACTACGCCCTGCGCGCCCTCTACACCGCCGCCGGGCCGGGGACGATCCTCGACCCCGGCTGGCGCTGGCGGCGCGAGCAGTACGCGGAACCGCGGGACTGGGCGCTGCCGTAGAATCCGCATCGGGCAAGGCTACGCGAACGCGGGCAGCCACGATAAAGGTGATCTTGGCGCGAACTAAATGCATCCAAGCTGATGCTGCGTCAGCGGCCCTCACCCCCCAGCCCTCTCTCCCGCGCGGAAGAGGGGGCGCCGAGCGTGCACGCGTGGTCGCGTCAGCCGTTCGTGGTCGCGAGCGGCCCCGCGCGCTGGGGGGTGCCTTAGCTGTAAGGTGTCGGTTCTAGGGCGCCCTTCGCGGCGGGGCCCACGCCCCGCGCACGAAGGCGCTCGGGCTGCCCGGGGCGAGAATGCGGGCCTGCAGATCCGCCGGATATGTGTTATAGATCAGAGGGTCGAACTCCTGGACGACCAGGTCCTCGACGAGCTCGACCGCCTCGTCCCCGGAGCCAACCGTCGGTTCGTTGAGCGGGAGCTCGATCACCTCGGCCGCGCGCAGCTGGCCCTGGCGCCAGATCGCCTCGCGCACGGGGACCCAGGAGGGGTCGGCGTGGTCTATCTGGAGGCCGATGCGCGGCGTGCGTGCCATGGGGCCCCCTCGCTGATTGCGGCCTGAAGCTGGTGTCGCTGCGGTGGCGGGATTGCGCCACGCGCCGGGGCGCCCGGCGGCTCAGGCGATCAGGACGCGCACGCCGAGGCGCTCGAGGGCGGCCCTGTCGGCGGGGGCGAGGCCGGCGTCGCTGACGACGGTGTGGACGGCGCTCAGGGGCACCACCTTGATGAAGCCTGGCTTGCCCCACTTGCTCGAGTCGGCGAGCAGGATGATCTGGCGGGCGGCGCGCACCATGGCCCGCTTCAGCTGGGCGATCTCGACCGTCGAGTCGGTCACCCCGGCGGCCAGGTCAATCGTCTCCGCGGCCAGGAACAGCTTCTCGACGACCATGCCCTCGAGGGCCTGCTCGGCCGGCGGGCCCAGGGTCCCGTAGGTGGCGTAGTTGATCGTCCCGCCGAGCAGCAGCACCTTGGCCTCGCGTAGGGCCTGTAGCTCGAGGGCCACGTTCAGCGCGTTGGTGACCACGGTGAGCGGGCCCTGCTGAGGCAGGTGGCGCACCAGCTCGACCACGGTGGTGCCGGCGTCCAGGAGGATGGTGTCGCCCGGCTCGACCAGGGCGGCGGCGGCGCGGCCGATCTGCTGCTTCGCCGTCAGGCGCAGGCTGGCGCGCGCCTCGAAGGCCACCAGGGCGCTGCGCGCGGTCGCGGCCACGGCGCCGCCGCGGTCGCGCACCAGCAGGCCCTCCTTCTCGAGCTGGGCCAGGTCGGTGCGGATCGTGACCGGCGAGACCTGGAACAGCTCGGCCAGCTCCTGGACGCGGGCCGACCCCCGCTGGCGCACCAGCGCCGCGATCCTGCCGCGCCGGTCGAGCATGAGCGGCGCGTCCTGCTCGCCTTGGGGTTGTCCATTGAGGGTCGCGTGGTCCATTGTGCCGGCTCCTTGTTCTGCTCCTCACTATTGTACGACAGCCGGAACGAAAGTCAAGGCCAGTTTCGAAAGTCAACGAAAGTCAATACTTGACAAAATAGAAAGCGAGTGATAGTATAAGGCAATCAGCGAAAGCTTAAGCAGAGCGGACAGCCAAAGGAGGAGTGCATGAGCCGCATCGTCGCGATCACCGCGTGCCCGACGGGCGTCGCCCACACCCTGATGGCCGCGGAGGCCCTCAGGAAGACCGCCGCCGCCATGGGCCACCAGATCAGCGTGGAGACCCAGGGCTCCGAGGGGGCGCGCAACGTGCTCAGCCAGGCCGAGATCGACGCCGCCGACGTGGTCCTGCTGGCCACCGACATCGGCGTGGACCGGGGCCGCTTCGCCGGCAAGCCGGTCTACGAGACGCGCACCAGCGAGGCGATCACCAAGACGCGGGCCGTACTCGAGGCCGCCCTGGCCCTCGCCCCTGCCGCCCCCGTGACCCCGGCCGCCTCCGCCGCCGTCCCCGCCCCGGCCGCCGCCCCGGCCGCTTCCGCTGTCGCCCCCGCCATCGAGGCCGGCCCGAAGCGCCTGGTCGGCATCACCTCCTGCCCCACCGGCATCGCCCACACCTTCATGGCCGCCGAGGCCCTGCAGAAGGGCGCGAAGGCCCTCGGCCACACGATCAAGGTCGAGACCCAGGGCTCGGTCGGCGCCCAGAACGCCCTGACGCCCGAGGAGATCGCCGCGGCCGACGCCGTGGTGATCGCCGCCGACACCAAGATTGACCTGGGCCGCTTCGCCGGCAAGCCGGTCTACGAGACCTCGACCAAGGCCGCCATCCACGACGGCGCCGCCGTGGTGCGTACGGCCCTCAGCGAGGCGACGGTGCGCGGCGGGGCCTCGCTGCCCGGCAGCCAGAGCCTGACCGAGCAGGTGGCGGCGGCCAAGGCGGCCCGCAGCGCCGGCGCCGGCGGCCCCTACAAGCACCTGATGACCGGCGTCAGCTACATGCTGCCCTTCGTCGTCGCCGGCGGCCTGCTGATCGCCCTCGCCTTCGCCTTCGGCGGCATCTACGTCTACGAGGAGGCCAACCAGGGCACCTTCGGCTGGGCCCTCTTCCAGATCGGCGCCCCCTCGGCCTTCGCCCTGATGGTGCCCATCCTCTCCGGCTTCATCGCCTACTCGATCGCCGACCGCCCCGGCCTCGCCCCCGGCATGATCGGCGGCATGCTCGCCGCCTCCACCGGCGCCGGCTTCCTCGGCGGCATCATCTCGGGCTTCATCGCCGGCTACAGTGTCGCCTGGCTCAACCGGGCCCTCAAGCTGCCGCCCACCCTGGCCGGCCTCAAGCCCGTGCTTATCCTGCCCCTGCTCGGCGCGGCCTTCACCGGCCTGCTGATGGTCTACGTGGTCGGCGGCCCCGCGAGCGCGGCCCTCAACGCCCTGACCGCCTGGCTCACCGCGATGCAGACCAGCGGCGCCGTGGTCCTCGGCCTCATCCTCGGCGGCATGATGGCCGTGGATATGGGCGGCCCGGTCAACAAGTCGGCCTACGCCTTCGCCACCGGCCTGCTCGCCTCCGAGCTCTACACGCCCATGGCCGCCGTGATGGCCGCCGGCATGACCCCGCCCCTCGGCCTGGCCCTCGCCACCTTCCTCTTCAAGAACCGCTTCAACGAGGAGGAGCGCGAGGCCGGCAAGGCCGCCGCGGTGCTCGGCATCTCCTTCATCACCGAGGGCGCCATCCCCTTCGCCGCCAAGGACCCCCTGCGCGTCATCCCCGCCATCATCACCGGCTCGGCCATCACCGGCGCCCTCTCGATGCTCTTCGGCGCCACCCTGCGCGTGCCCCACGGCGGCATCTTCGTCCTGCCCATCCCCAACGCCGTCGGCAACCTGGCGATGTACGTCGTCGCCATCCTGGTCGGCACCCTGGTCACCGCCGCGATGCTCTACGTGCTCAAGCGCCCCCTCGTCGCCGCCCCCGACGCCCCCGACGGCACCGTCGAGCGCCAGGCCGTGACCGCGTAGGTCACGCCGGCGAAAACGGACCGCGATATGGCTTCAAACAGGCTCACTCCGCTTGATGGTCGCTCCGGACCTGACCCCCGCCTCGCGCTGCTCGGCTCCCCCTCTCCGCTGCGGAGAGGGGGGCGGGGGGTGAGGTCTGCGGCGGCACCAGATTGTAAAGCGCCAGTGAACCATGTCTTAGCTGACCACGAAGCACACGAAGGACGCGAAGGAACTGACTGCACCCGGCGCCACACCTGCCTGCCGCAGCCGCACGAGGGGCTCAGACAAACTCAGCGTGGCAGCGCCTCTTTCTCACCTTCGCGCGCTTCGTGGCCTTCGTGGTGAAGTTCCTTGCGCTCACTCGGACGATCTGCTGCAATGGCGCGGCACCCTGCGCCCCAACGAGGAGTAACCCAATGCTCGAGCTGAACGCGTCCACGGTGCGCCTCGGCGCCGCCGCCGCCACCAAGGAGGAGGCGATCCGCCAGGTGGGCCAGCTGCTGGTTGACGCCGGCTACATCGCCCCCGGCTACGTCGAGAGCATGCTCGGCCGCGAGGGCGAGGCCAACACCTACCTCGGCAACGGCATCGCCATCCCCCACGGCATGGGCAAGGACCGCGAGCTGATCCGCCGCACCGGCATCGCCGTGCTCCAGCTCCCCGCCGGCGTGCCCTGGAAGGAGGGCGAGCGCGCCCGCCTGCTGATCGGCATCGCGGCCCGCTCCGACGAGCACCTGACCGTGCTGGCCAACCTGGTGGATGTGCTCGGCGACCCCGCGGTGGCCGAGCAGCTCGCCACCACCGACGACCCGGCCCTGATCGTCGGCCGCCTGCCCCGCCCGCGCGACGGCGCCGCGCCCGCCGCCGACGGCCAGTGGGAGGGCGTGCCCGCCG
>DAOLDO010000109.1:0-11535 GCA_035327325.1 Chloroflexaceae bacterium
CGCCCCTGGTCTTCGCCCACCGGCGGGTCGAGCCGGCCTTCGCCGTGGGCCTCGATCTCCTGACGACCCGCTGGCCCCTCAGCGGCCCCTACGAGGCGCTACAGCGCATCGCCACGGGCGGCGGCCCCCTGACGCAGGAGCACGAGATTCGCGCGGCGGAGCGGCGGCTGCTCGCCCTCGACCGGCGCCTCAGGCTGGCCGAGGTCTTCCCGGCCAACGAGGTAAGCCTGGCGGCCTCGCCCGAACCGGAGGACGCCTGGCTGGCCTGGGCCATAGATGGTCTGGCGGGCCGTGAGCCGCCGCCGGCTCCAGGCGCCTCGGCCGCGTGGGCTCACGCCGAGTGGCGCACGCGCAGCGCGCTCACGCCGGGGGCGCGGGCGCGGGCGATTGCATGGGGCCGCGAGCGTCTGGGCGCGCTCCTGCTTGCCGAGCGGCCGGAGAGCCAGAAGGCCGACCTGCTCTGGGCCGCCCTGATCCTCGACAGCGTCGAGCTCCAGGATCTCGCCGACCAGTCGGGCGAGCCGCTGGGCGGCCTGGGCCTGGCCGCGGCTCAGTACAACCTCGCCGCCCGCCTCGCGCAGGCCCAGCCTCAAAGCGACGAGGGGCTGCGGCTGCTGCTGCGGGCCGAGGCCCTGCGGCCCCTGGTCGCCGGGGGGCGTCACCACGAACTGATCGATCCCGACTGGATCGGCCTGCGGGCGGCGGCGGCGATCGCCCTGGAGGAGGGGGAGCTGCTGATGCTGCGCCTGCCGGGCCCCGCCCGCAGCCTGTTCCGGCGCGCCGCCGACTGGTACGAGGCGGCGGGCGACCTGCTCGGCGCCTGGATCGCCGCCACGGGCCTCGCCCTGCTCAGCCTGAGCGCGTCCATCCCGCCCCGCTTCCTCGCCTCGCTGGTCGGGCGGGCCGAGCGCCTCTACGGCGAGCTGCTCGCGGGCAGCGGCGACGCGCTCGGCGACGATCGCCTGCCCCCCGTCAGCGTGCTGGAGCGTCTCGTCGTGAACCCGCAGGGCTGGCTGCGCGACCAGTTCGGCCCCCCGCTGCTGCGCCCGTGGCTGCTGCGCCTGATCGCCTGCCTCGCCGCCCGCGCCGACGGCGACGGCCCGCCCCACCACGCGACCGCGTTCCTCAACTGGCTGCGTGCCGTGCCTGCGCCGCTCCTCGCCGATTGGCAGCCCCTGGTGGAGCGGGCCGCGGCGGACCAGGGCGTCCCGCTGATCGTCCGCGACGAGGAGCGGCCCCTGTCGCGCCGCGAGCTGCGCCTGGCCCTCACCGAGCTGTTTAGCGCCGACGAGCTGCGCCTGCTCTGTGCCGACATCGGGATGACCTACGACGATCTGCCGGGCGCGACCAAGGGCGAGCGCGTGCTCGCGCTGCTCGCGCGCCTCGAGCAGGTGGGGCGTCGCGACGAGCTGGTGGCCCGCATGCGGCGCCTGCGCCCGGCGGTAGACCGGGCCGGCCCGCCCGCGGCGCCCGCGCCCCCCGACCCGCCGCCCAGCCGCGACCAGCTGCTCGACGCCCTGCTGGGCGGCTTCAACCTCCCCGAGCTGCGCGCCCTCGCCTGGGATCTGGGGCTCGACTTCCAGGCGCTGCCAAGGGGGCTCGGCGAGGCGTCCGAGGAGATCGTCGCCCAGACGGCGGAGCGGCGCCAGCTGGCCGAGCTGGCCCAGCTGATCCTGACCGAGCGGCCCACAGTCCCCTGGGGAGCGCCCCAGCCGGCGCCCGCGTCCTCAGGGCTCGGCGCGCTGCGCGCGGCGCTCGTCGCACGCTTCGACAGCGACGAGCTGGCCGGGCTGGCCGACGCGCTGGGGCTGGCGCTGCCCGCTGAGGCCGCCAGCCGGGGCGACCAGATCGTCGCGCTGATCGGCCACGCCCGCCGGCGCGGCCGGTTGGCGCAGCTGGCGCAGCTCGTCGCGCAGCGCGGCCCCGAGGAGGCCGCCGAGCCGGCGCAGTCGCCGGCGGCGCTGGTGGCCTCGGCCGATGAGCTGCGGCGGCGCGCCGCGAAGCTGAAGCCCGGTCGCCTCGTCGAGGTGGCGAGCGATCTCGCGGTTGACCTCGAACAGCTCCCGGGCGGGGAGGGCCCCGGTCTGGCCGACGAGCTCGTGCGCTACCTCGAGCGGCGCGCGCGGCTGGCCGAGCTTTCGGCGGCCCTGGCGGACGATTTGCCGAGGCGCGGCGCCGAGCGGGTGGGCGAGCCCGTGGTGCTGCGGGTGAAGCCGGTCGGGCGGCTGGCGACCAGGGCCTCAGCGCTCGACACCCACCAGGTGCGGCTCAGCTTCCAGTCGGGCGCGGGCGCGCTGCTCTACGAGAGCCCCGCTCTGGTGCTGAGCGCGGGCGGCGAGGTCGCGCAAGCCCAGCAGGTGCTGCCGGACGCGGCCAGGCGCGAGCTCGAACGGGACGTCGCCGCGGCCCGTCTGGCCGTGGGCGACTACATCCAGTTCCTCCAGGAGCTGCCGCAGGGGCTGCGCGAGGAGGTCGCCGGCCAGTTGAAGCTTGGCGTCGCGCGGGGTCAGCCTGGGCCGCTGATCGTGGAGGCGCCCCCGGCCCTGCACGGCGCGCCGTGGGAGACACTGCTCGCCCTGGAGAACTCCTCCGCCAGCTGGGCCGATCTGCGACGCACGGTGCGGGGCCGTCAGCCGCGCCGCCCGCCCCTCGGGGACGACGAGCGGGTGAGCGTCTTCCTGCCGGGGCTCGACAGCGTCGCGAGTGTGACCGCTCGGCCGGCGTGGGAGGCCATGGTGCGCGAGGGGGCCGGCCGGGTGAGCGGCTGGCACAGCGCGGCCTCGTGGGCGCCCGCGCTCGGCAGCGTGCGCTTCCAGCTCATCCACCTGTTTGGGATCGTCCGCGAGACCGGGCGGGGGCTTCGGCTCGTGCTCGGCGCCGAGCGCGGCGCCCGCGCCGAGGGGAGCGCGCAGCCCATGAGCGTCGAGAATCTGGCGCGCGCCTACGAGGATCTCGCCCTGGTCGTCCTGCAGGCGCCGCCCCTGCGCGGCGGCAGCGGCCGCAGCGCGGCCACGCGGCGCGAGGCGGTCCTGCTCAGGGCCTTCGCCGCCTCGCTCCACGAGGCCGGCGTGCCGGTCGTGCTGGTGCTCCCCGCCGTGGCTGTGGGCGCGGCAGCGGAGCTTGCCCGCCGTGTCACGCGGGTCGCCGTCGCGCCGAGCGCCGCGCTGCCGGCGGAGGTGCGGCGGCTGCGCACGATCCTGCCGGCGCTTGTGCCCGACCAGCCCGGCGACCCCGAGATCGTGTTCGACCTCACCCTCTTCGCCCCGGTCGATCTGGGCGCTTAGGCCCGCCGTTTTCGCCGCTCGCACAAGGAGGCCCCTATGAGCGTGTCCGAGTTCTTCTCCGACTTGGGGAAGTGGCTGACCAGCAAGTGGAGCGAGAAGAGCTCCCAGCCGACCTACGAGCGCGTCCTCGCCGACCGCACGACGGCGAAGCTCAACCCGACGCCCATCAAGGCCAACCAGCACTACTACCGGGTCGTGCTCGCGCAGATGTATATCACCAAGTCGGTTGACTTCGGACAGCGGCGCTTCCCGGCCGTCCACTCGCTGGTGCAGGCCACCTTCGGCAGCACGACGATCGAGATCCCGAATATCGCCGACACCTCGCGGCTCGGCGCAAAAGAGGCCCAGGGCGCCAAGGCGATCGTCGCCCAGAACTTCCACCTCACCCCCGCGATGCCCTTCAAGGGCGGCACGCTCAAGCTCAACGCCGGCCTGATCGAGGTGATGGGCGACAACTATATCAACAGCTTCATCCAGGTCCTCGGCGGCTTCGCCGAGCTGCTGGTCGTGCCGCAGCTCTCGGCGGCGCTCCACGTGGCGAAGCCCCTGCTCACGGGCATCCACAAGTTAGTGACCATGGGCAACGGCTCGGTGAAGCTGCAGGTCGAGGACACCTTCAGCGCGAGCGGCATTCAGGATTGCTATCTGGTCGTGATCGGGGCGCCAAACGTCAAGACCGACCGGCTGTGGGTGGTGGATAACCAGCTCGTGGTTGGCAGGGGTTTGGGGCAGGGCGAGCACAGCCCCTACACCGAACACGAGTTCATGCTCTTCCGCTTCGAGGTGTTTGAGGAGCGCGACGACTGGAAGGAGTTGACGGCGATCGCCGAGCCCTTCAAAGAGGCCCAGCTGGCCCTCGGGCGCGGCGGCAAGAAGGAGGCGGCGGCCGCGATCAATCGGGCCATCGCCGCCGCCCTCAACGCCCCCGAGCTGACCGAGGCGCAGCAGACGATCGCCGCCAGCGAGCTGCGCGAGCTGTTCGAGGCGCGCAAGCGCGTGCTGGGCGGCCAGGGCCTCGGCCAGGCGCCCCTCATTTCGCTCGACGACCTCATGCGCTCGCCGGCGATGAGCGTGGAGGACGCCCTGGACCACGGGCCCCTCAACCTGAGCCAGGCCCTGGTCAGCGAGAACGACTAGCGCGACCGTTGGGCCATCCACGCCCAGCCGCGCGCCACGGTGCTCGCCCGCGCAGAGGCCCGCGGGCGAGCACCCTACACGTTCGGCACGTAGGGCTCGATGCTCGGGTCGTCGCCGCCGGCCTGGTAGGTGCGCAGGGCCCAGGCCGAGGCGCCCGCCTTGAAGAAGACTTCGGCGATGGCGCGGGCCGCCACCGGCGGCAGCATGGTGCGCCAGCTGCTCATGGCCTTGCCCAGGTTGCCGAGGACGCCGTCGGGGCTGGCCCCGCCCAGCACGGGGATGCCGTACTCCCAGTCGGCGCGGGCCGAGCCCCAGGGCACCAGCACCGCGCGCAGCTCGCGGCCCACGGCCCGCAGATCCGCCAGGCGCCGCTCGTCCTCCGGGGTGGCGGCCAGGGCCTCGGCCACGCCGCCGCGCCCGCGCACGGCCCGCCCCACCCCGCTGATCGCCGCGTAGAGAGCCTGGGCCGAGTCCTGGGCGCAGTTGTTCAGGGCGCCGACCCTGGTGCCGCCGCGGCCGTCGGCGATGCGGTAGCGCGCCGTCATCACCTCGAGCTGGCCGAGGATCACGTCGAAGGCCGAGATCGGCCGCCCGTCGAGCTGGAAGGCGCCGGTCAGGCTGTCAAGCCGGAAGATCAGATCCTGGATCGGGCGGGCGCCCAGCCAGCCGTACTGGCGGTCGCCCGCGTAGCGGCTGTAGTGCAGGGCGCCCGCGGTCAGCCCGTCCTCGTTGTGCGCGTAGACCTGCTGGTAGACGATGTCGAACTGGAGCTCGTCCGCCAGGGGCTCGCGCACCACCACGGCCTCGCCGAAGGCGAAGTGCCCCCAGTAGAGGGGCGTCTTCGCCGCCGGCTCGGCGTTCTCGCCCCCGATGCCGCCGAAGAGGTGGATCAGCAGCCCGCGCTCGCCCTCGGCCCAGGCCGCCCGCGCGCCGTGGGGCGTCACGCCGTCGCCGCAGAGCAGG
Source organism: Chloroflexaceae bacterium (assembly GCA_035327325.1). GTDB lineage: Bacteria > Chloroflexota > Chloroflexia > Chloroflexales > Chloroflexaceae > CAIWXH01. The sequence continues at coordinate 5,385 of DAOLDO010000109.1, forward strand.
GCCACCGTGGCCTGGCCCTTCGACCCGGCCTCCCGCCACGCCTTCGGCTTGAGGTAGGCCATGCACTCCTCGGTGCGGTCGCAGTACAGCTCGGGCTCGAGGCGCAGCAGCTGGCGCGGCGCCAGGGCCCGCACCACGAACTGCCCCGCCGCGTCGAGGGCGCCGTAGATGTACCATCCCTGCCCGTTGCAGGGCGAGCGCTCGATGCCGGTCGCGGTGCTGTTGCGCGTGCCGTTGCCGTCTGGCAGCACCTCGGGCAGGCGCACCACCTCCTCCGGGCCGGCGAAGGCGCCCGCCGCCCGGTCGTAGTGGCGCACCCTGTAGCCGTCGCCCTCGCCCGCCGGGCCCAGGAAGGTGACCAGCCCGTAGAAGCGCCCCGTCACCTGGGCGGGCTCGCGGGTGACGAAGAGGATCGGGGCGCCGCCGTCGTCCGGCGCGGCCACCAGGCGCACCTCGCCCTGCAGGCGCACGCAGATGTCGTCGTGGGGGTGGGCCCCGGCCAGGCTCTCGAACGGGTTGACGTGCTCGCGCCCGTCGAGGCGCTCGCCAAGCACGGTGCCCTTTTGCGCGGCCTCGCGGGCGTCTTCGTCGAAGTGGACCGAGCGCGTGGCGCCCCAGAAGCGGGCGTTGAGCGGCAGGGTGGGCGCCCAGCGCAGGCGCGCCACCGTGCCGACGAGGGCGGCGTGCGCCTCCGGGGCGTGGTGCAGCTCGATCAGGGCGCCGAGGGCGGCCGCGCGCTCGTGGGGCGCGGGCAGGATCAGCCGGCCGAGCCAGGCGCCGATGGGCCTGTAGCGGGCCGGATCGGGCGTGGCGCCGATGGGGTAGTGGTCGGGGCGGCTGCAAGGCGCCGCCCAGTAGCGCTCGTAGTTGTTGACGGCGCGCTCGGCGCCTGCCCGGCTACTCATCGCCCCCCCTTTGCTTCGCTCGCTTCGCGGCCGCGGCCTCGTCCACCCTGGCCTGCTCGTAGGCCCGCGCCTCGGCGTCTGTGGCGGCGCGGGCCTCGTCCAGGGCCGCCTGCTCGACCAGGCCCTCCTGCACCAGCACGTCGCCGATCTTGTCAATGGTCGCGATGGCGTGCGAGCGCCCGTCTGGCGTGAAGGCGACCCACGAGAAGTAGTTGGTCGAGCCGTTGTGGTGCATGGGGCCCATGTCCACGAACGCGATCTTGCCGGCGCCCAGGGCCCGGTTCCAGTCCGAGCCCTTCATCACGGGCCAGCGGCCCAGGTAGAGCTTCTCGCCCAGCCCGTGCAGCGGGTCCCGCTGCCCGTAGAGGTGGTAGAGCTTGTCGGTGCTGTTGATGCCGATGTCGTCGCTCATCACGCCGCCCACCGAGATGATCCGGATCGGGGCCTTGAGCATGGCCTTGAGGAAGGTCGCCGTGCCCAGGGCGATCTGCCCGCCGCCCGAGAAACCGACCAGGGTCACGGGCTTGCCGCTGCCCACCCTGTAGCCGCGGGCCTGGAGGGCCTTGACGATCTCGTTGGCGACGCCCAGGTTGTAGATCGGGCCGTAGCGCCGGTCGGCCGAGATCGCCACCTGGAACATGTTCCTGATGTTGATCAGGAACTGGAGCACGTCGTAGGGGTTCTTCAGGCGCCGCTGCTCCAGGTAGCGCCACATGCGGCTGAAGAAGCGCTGGGTCTGCAGGCCCGCGTTGGTCACCGAGTAGGGGTAGACGTCGGGGACGACGGTGGTCTGGGGCAGGCGCTTGATCGCCATCAGGCCCCAGTCAATCTCCTCCTTGGGGATGGCGTAGGGGTCCATCGCGCCGATGCCCGAGAGGTAGACCAGGAAATGCTGGTGCGGGCTCTCCTGCACGGGGCCCTTCGCGGCCGGGGCGGCGCCGGGGGTGAGGGGGGCGTCCTGCTCGCCGAACCAGCCGGCCCACCAGCCCAGGCTCTCGAAGGGGGCCAGGGCGGCCGAGATGAAGAGCAGGATGAGCGCGCCGAGCAGGGCGGTGCTGAGCAGGCTGATCATGGTCGGCGCCCCCCCTGCTGGTCGCCCTCGCGGCCCTGGGCGGCGAACTGGGTCAGGATGTCGGCGACGCTGGCGTCGAGCGAGGTGCCGGCCGCCAGCTGCCAGGCCCTGTTGCGCGCGGCGAGCACGGGCCGCCCGACCGTGTTGGTCAGGGCCCAGATCAGCATCCAGCTGGCGCCGACCACGGCGAAGGCGGGCCACCAGCCGACGCGGAAGCTGTAGGCCGTCGCGCCCGCGGCGATCACCACGCTCCAGACGCTCAGCACCCTGTAGACGAACTCGCCCAGGTAGGGGACGAGCACGAGCAGGCCGAAGACGTAGGGCGCCGCGCTCAGCCCTACCAGGCGCAGCACCAGCCCGAAGGCCGGCCGCTCGGTGAAGAAGAGCGTCCCCAGGCCCCAGATCGCCAGGGCCCAGATGGTCAGGCTGATCGTGAAGACGACGCCGTTCAGCAGCAGGCTGAGGAAGAAGCGGGCCGGCCGCACCCTGTTGACGAGGAGGATGACGCTCTGTCCGAGCAGTAGCCCCGCCCCGCCGAGGATGGCGATGGCCAGCACGACCCAGCCCGTCCGCGGCGACTGCTCAACCACCTCGGCCACGCGGGGGTTGAGGGCCATCGCCTGGGTGATGCCGGCCCAGAGATACCACAGAAAGTCGAGCATGCGTTTCTCCCGGGGTTGTGCGCGCGTGTGATGGCAGTAGCATAGACGGCCCGGGTCCCAAAAACATCACACGCTTTGCAGTATTCCGGGGCCGGCGCGGGCCTCACCCCTCGTCGCCCACCTCGTGGCTGGGCGGGCGCAGCCGCAGGCGCATCTCGCGCAGCTCGGCCTGCTCGCGCTCGGCGAGGCGGTAGAGCTGGTTGCGCCCGGGGTGGTAGGGCGGCGGCCAGTGCTGGCCGCGGTAGCCCTGCTCGGCGGCGGCCCGCAGGGTGAAGTAGGGGTCGGTCAGGTGGGGGCGCGCCAGGGCCACCAGGTCGGCGCGGCCCTGGAGCAGGATGGTGTTCACCTGGTCGGCCGTGGTGATGTTGCCGACGGCCATGGTGGCGATGCCGGCCTCGTTACGCACCTGGTCCGCCAGGTGGGTCTGGAACATGCGCCCGTAGACCGGCCGCTGGTCGGGCACGGTCTGCCCGGCCGAGCAGTCAATCAGGTCGGCGCCTGCGGCCCTGAGCAGACGCGCCGCCGCCACCAGGTCGTCGGGGCTGAGCCCGTCGGGGTGCCAGTCGGTGCCGGAGACGCGCACCGAGACGGGCTTGTGCGCCGGCCAGGCCCCCCGCACCGCCCGCAGCAGCTCGAGCGGGAAGCGCATGCGGCCCGCGATGTCGCCGCCGTACCCGTCCGCGCGCCTGTTGGTCAGGGGCGAGATGAAGCTGGCCAGCAGGTAGCCGTGGGCCATGTGCACCTCGAGCATGTCGAAGCCCGCCGCCTCGGCGTACCCCGTGGCGCGCACGAAGTCGGCGATGACCCGGTCCATGTCGGCCCTGGTCAGCTCGCGCGGGGTCTGGCTGTCGGGGAAGTAGGGGATGGGCGAGGCCGAGGAGACCGGCCAGTTGCCCTCCGCCAGCGGGCGGTTCTCGTCCTCCCAGCCCAGCTGGGTCGAGCCCTTGCGACCCGCGTGGCCGAGCTGCATGCAGATCTTCGCCCGGCTGTGGGCGTGTACGAACGCGACGATGCGGCGCCAGGCCGCGCAGTGCTCCTCGCTCCACAGACCGGTGCAGCCGGGGCTGATGCGGGCGTCGGGCGAGGTGCAGGTCATCTCGGTGAAGAGCAGGCCCGCCCCGCCGATCGCCCGGCTGCCGTAGTGCACGTAGTGCCACTCGTTCGGCGCGCCGTCTACGGCCATGTACTGGTCCATGGGCGAGACGACCACGCGGTTCTCGAGCACGAGGTCGCGCAGGCGGAAGGGCGTGAACATGGGCGGGGTGCCGTCGGCGACGGGCAGGCCGCCCCGCCGCGCCTCGCTCAGGAACCAGCCCTCGACCCGGGCGACGAAGGCGGGGTCGCGCAGCTTCAGGTTCTCGTAGGTGATCTGCTTGGAGCGCGACATCACGCCGAAGGCGAACTGCTCGGGGGCCATGCCCCAGTAGCGGTCCATGTGCTCGAACCAGGCCAGGGAGACGTTGGCGGCGTGCTGGGTCTTCTCGACCTCCTCGCGGCGCTCGCGGTCGTAGGCGGCGAGGGCGGCCGGCACGTCGTCGTGGGCAGCGAGGGCCTGGAAGAGGGCGATGGCGTCCTCCATGGCCAGCTTGGTGCCCGAGCCGATCGAGTAGTGGGCGCTGGCCTTGGCGTCGCCCAGCAGGGCGAGCTTGCCCATGACCCAGGTGCGGTTGGTGATGGTGGGGAAGCTGCGCCAGAGCGAGCGGTTGCCGATCAGGCAGTGGCCGCCCAGCTCCGCGGCGAAGATGCGCTCGAGGGCGGCGATGGAGGCAGGCTCGTCCATGTCGGCGAAGCCCAGGGCCCGCCAGGTCGCCTCGGACAGCTCGATCACCCAGGTGCTGCGCGCGGGCTCGTACTGGTAACAGTGGGCCAGGACCACGCCGTGCTCGGTCTCGCGGAACAGGTAGTTGAAGGCGTCGAAGGGGCGGGTCGAGCCGAGCCAGGTGAACTTGTTGCGCCGCAGGTCCACCTCGGTGCCGAAGTGGGCCCGGTGGGCCTCGCGCAGGCGCGAGTTGATCCCGTCGGCGGCGACCACCAGGTCGTAGCCGTCCAGCTCGTCGAGGCCGGCGATCTCGCGCTGGAAGTGCATCTGGACGCCGAGCTCGCGGCAGCGGGCCTGGAGCAGGGCCAGCAGGCGCCGGCGCGAGCAGCCGCAGAAGCCGTTGCCGCCACAGCGCAGGGCCTGGCCCCCGTAGTGGATCTCGACGTCGCCCCAGTAGGCGAAGTTGCGCCGGATCTGTTCGTAGCTCGCCTGGTCCTGCTCGCGGAAGACGCCCAGGGTCTCGTCGGAGAAGACCACGCCGAAGCCGAAGGTGTCGTCGGCGCCGTTGCGCTCGAAGACGCTCACCTCGTGGCCGGGCCAGCGTTTCCTGGCGAGGAGCGCGAAGTAGAGCCCACCCGGGCCCCCGCCGACCACCGCGATCTTCACCGCATGCTCCTTCGCGAGGCCGCGCGGGCGGCCGACGTGGCGTACCCGCGGGACGGTCGTCCGCGTGACGAGGAGTATACGGGTCGCCGCGCGGGCCTGTCAAGCCGTGCGCCGCGTCACAATGCGCCGCGGGGCCGCTCCCCGGCTTGACTTTCGGGGGGCGGCCGCTATAATGCGACGCACAGCCCGGACCTCAAGCGCAGAACTGCATACTGTTGGCGCGCCCGGCCGCCGCCGCGGCGCCCCGCACGACGAGGTGCACATGCTCCAGGGACGGCGCGTGCTGGTCACGGGGGCGAGCCGCGGGCTCGGCCTGGCCATCGCCCTCGCCTTCGCCGAGGCCGGGGCCACAGTGGCCCTCAGCGCGCGCGCCCCCGAGGCCCTGGCCGAGGCGCGCGCGGCCGTCGCCGAGCGCGGCGGGGTGGGCCTCGCCATACCCTGCGACGTGACCGACCCCGCCCAGGTGGCGGCCCTGGCCGAGGCGGTCCACGACGGCCTCGGCGGCCTCGACGTGCTGGTCAACAACGCCGGCGCCTCGGCCAGCCACAAGCTGCTCGGCCACCCCGACGAGCTGTGGCACCGGATGCTCGCGGTCAACCTGACCAGCGTCTACTACGTGAGCAAAGCCTTCGCCGGCGGCATGGCCGCCCAGGGCTGGGGCCGCATCATCACCGTCGCCTCGATCGCCGCCAAGGTGGGCGCCCGCTACATCGCCGCCTACGCCGCCGCCAAGCACGGCGCCCTCGGCCTGACCAGGGCCATGGCCGCCGAGCTGGCCGCAAGCGGGGTCACGGTCAACGCCATCTGCCCCGGCTACGCCGACACGCCGATGACCGACGCGGCGGTGGCCAATATCGTCGCCCGCACCGGGATGGACGAGGCGCGCGCCCGCGCGACCCTGGCCGGCGCCAGCCCCCAGGTCCGCCTGATCGCGCCCGACGAGGTGGCCGCCCTGGCCGTCTACCTGGCCAGCGACGCCGCCCGCGGCATCACCGGCCAGGCGATCAACGTGGACGGCGGGACCGTGATGACCTAGTGGGTCGCTTTGCTTCGGCAGAGCCATTGTGTGAGGTGTGAGTCGCTCGCT
>DAOLDO010000110.1:0-11478 GCA_035327325.1 Chloroflexaceae bacterium
GTTCCGCAACCGTCTCGACGCGGTGATCGGCTTCGCCGGGCTGCCGCCGGAGGTGATCACCAAGGTCGTCGAGAAGTTCATCTTCCAGCTGGAGGCCCAGCTCGCCGACCGGGGCGTCACCATCGAGCTCACCGAGGCGGCTGCCAAGTGGATCGGCGAGAAGGGCTACGACGAGAAGTTCGGCGCCCGGCCGCTGGCCCGGGTGATCCAGGAGCACATCAAGAAGCCGCTCGCCGACGAGCTGCTGTTCGGCAAGCTCGAGCACGGCGGCACGGTGAAGGTCCTGGTGGCGGAGGTGGACGGGGACAAGCGCCTCGATTTCGAGCTCATTCCGGCCGATCCGTCGAAGAAGGCGCGTTCCAAGGACGCCGAGGACGACGAGGAGGACACCGAGGAGGAGGCCGCCCTGGTCGAGGCCGTTGCCGCCGAGCAGAAGCTGCGCGAGGGGCCCGACCCCGTCGAGCTGGCCCGCGCCCGCACCGCCCTCGAGCAGGCCCGCGCCGCCCTGGCCACCGCCGAGGCCGACCTCGACGAGGCCAACCTCAGGGCCCCGATCGCCGGCACCGTCGTTGATCTCACCCTCAAGCCCGGCACCCTCACCGTCGCCAGCGACGCCGTCAGCATCGCCGACCTGCGCGGCTTCCTCATTCGCGGCCAGGTGACCGAGCAGGACGTGGGCCGCGTCGCGCCCGGCCAGATCGTCCAGGTGAGCGTCGACTCGGTGCCGGGCGAGAGCTTCCCCGGCGAGGTGCTCCTGGTGAGCGCCTTGCCCTCGGGCCAGAGCGACCCGAATCAGATGCAGCAGGGCCCCTTCGGGCCGGGCAGCGGGCCCCTCGGCGGGCTCTACCCGGTCGAGATCGCCGTGCAGAGCGACGACGCGCGGCTGCGCGTAGGCATGGCTACCACGGCCAGCATCGAGGTGCTGGCGATCAGGGACGTGCTGAGCATCCCGCTCCAGGCGGTCGAGTACGGCGAGGAGGGCCCCTTCGTGCGCCGCGAGGGCGGCGAGCAGGTGCCGGTCGAGCTCGGCGCGCAGAGCGGCGACCGGGTGCAGGTGCTCGGCGGCCTGGCCGAGGGCGACCAGGTCGTCGTGCCCACCATCCCGCCGATGGAGGGCTTCGGCCCCGCGCCTGTGGAGCGAGTGCGATGATGCTGCTCGAGTCGCTGCGCGTCGCCTTGGGCTCGCTGCTCAGCAACCAGCTGCGCACGCTGCTGGCCACCCTGGGCATCGCCATCGGCATCGCCGCGGTGAGCACGCTGCTCTCGGTCGGCCAGAGCTTCCAGCGCTTCGCCATGAGCCAGTTCGAGGGCCTCGAGACCGACGCCCTCACGCTCATGGCCCAGCCCGATTTCTCGGCGATGCGTGGGCCGCCGAGCGAGCAGCCTCGCCTGACCGCGGGCGACGTCGAGGCGATCAGGGGTCTGCCCAACGTGCGCGAGGTGTCGCCCCGCTACATGTCCGGCGGCGAGATCCGCGCGGGCGGCAGCCTGGCCTACGGCAACATCGTCGGCGCCGAGCCGGCCTACCTGCGCCCGACCATGAGCATGGCCCTCGGCCGCTTCCTCAGCGAGGCGGACCTGGCCGACCGGGCCCGCGTCGCGGTGCTCGACTGGCCCATGGCCCAGCAGCTCTTCCCCGACGGGCGGCCCATGGGGCGGCGGATCGTCGTCCAGGGCCTGAGCTTCGAGGTGGTCGGGGTGCTGGCGCCGCAGCGCAACAGCTTCTTCTTCGGCGGGGGCAGCGTGGTGGTGCCGATCAGCGTGGCCCGCGACCGGCTCTTCCCCGAGGCGGCCCTCGGGAGCGTGCAGGTCAACGAGGCGACGATCTACCTGGAGGATGTGACCCGGCTCGACGAGACCCAGGCGGCCGTGACCGAGCTGCTGCGGGCGCGCCACAAGCTCGGGCCCGACCAGGGCAACGACTTCAGCTTCCAGAACTTCGGCGAGTTCGCCGAGGCCAACAACAACATCCTGGTGGGCATCACGGTCTTCCTGGGCGTGATCGGCGGCATCGCCCTGCTGGTGGGCGGCATCGGGATCATGAACATCATGCTGGTGAGCGTGGCCGAGCGCACCCGCGAGATCGGGCTGCGCAAGGCGGTGGGGGCGCGGCGGCGCGACATCATGGCCCAGTTCCTGGTCGAGGCTCTCGTGCTCAGCCTGATCGGCGGGGTCGCCGGGCTGCTCTTCACCGCCCTGCTGATCAACGGCGGCGCGGTGCTCGTGCAGCTCTTCTTCAGCCAGCTGGGCATCGCGCCCCACATGGCCCTCGACACCCAGGCCGTGGCCCTGGCCCTCGCCTTCGCCTCGGCCGTGGGCCTGGTGGCGGGCGTCTACCCCGCCTTCCGCGCCAGCCGCCTCTCGCCGATCGAGGCCCTGCGCACGATGTGAGGCGCGGCGGGCGAGGGGCAGGGGCGGCCACGCCGGGCGGCCACGCCGGGCCGCCCCTACGGGTACGGGCGACCCCACGTGGTCGCCCCGCCCCGGGGGCGCAATCATGCCGCGGCCCCCCGCCCCGACGGGCCCAGATCACGCCGCGCCTGCGCCGCCCCCCAGGGCCCTGCGCACGGCCGGCGCCACCTTCGCGCCGTACAGCTCGATCGCGTGCATGATCTGGGCGTGGGGCGTGGGGCCGACGCTGAGCTGGAGCAGGCAGCGCTGGTGCCCGAACAGCTCGTGCTCGAAGAGGATCTTCTCGACCACCTCGTCGGGGCTGCCTATCAGCAGGGCGCCCCGCGGCGAGCAGAGGGCCTCGAACTGGTCGCGGGTCATGGGCGGCCAGCCGCGCTCGCGCCCGATGCGGTTCATCACCAGGGCGTGCGGGGGGAATGCCTCGTCGCGGGCCTGGGCGCCCGTCTCGGCCAGGTAGCCGTGCGAGTTGATGCTCACCGGCAGCTGGGCGGGGTCGCGCCCGGCCCGCCGCGCCGCCTCGCGGTAGAGCTGCACCAGGGGGACGAAGCGCTCGGGCGCGCCGCCGATGATCGCCAGGGCCAGGGGCAGCCCCAGGGTCGCCGCCCGCACCACCGACTGGGGCGTGCCGCCCACGGCCACCCACAGGGGCAGCGGCTCCTGCAGCGGGCGCGGGTAGACGGGCTGGTCGCTCAGGGCGGCGCGGTGGCGCCCGGCCCAGGTCACGCGCTCGCGCTCGCGCAGCTCGATCAGCAGGCCCAGCTTCTCCTCGAAGAGCGCGTCGTAATCGTCCAGGTCGTAGCCGAAGAGGGGGAACGACTCGACGAACGAGCCGCGGCCGGCCATGATCTCGGCGCGCCCGCCCGATAGCAGGTCGAGGGTGGCGAACTGCTGGAAGACCCGCACCGGGTCGTCCGAGCTAAGCACGGTGACGGCCGTGCTCAGCCTGATGCGCTTCGTGCGCGCGGCCGCGGCGGCCAGCACCACGGCCGGCGCCGAGACGGCGTAGTCGGGCCGGTGGTGCTCGCCCAGGCCGAAGACGTCCAGCCCCGCCTGGTCGGCCAGCTCGATCTCCTCGACCAGCTCGGCGATGCGCCGGGCGACGCTGCGCGGCGACGGGTCGGCCACCTCGCCGAAGCTGTAGATCCCTAGCTCCATGCTCGCTCCTCGCCGGCCGGGGCCGGCCCTTAGGCAAGGCTTCAGATGGGCTCGCTACGCGTGATGGTCGCTGCGGACCTCACCCCCGCCTCGCTCCGCACTCTGTGAGGATGCCTTTGGCATTCGGCTCCCCCTTCCCGCCCCCGCCGCAGCTCCTGCGTCGGGGGGAGAGGGGGCTGGGGGTGAGGTCTGCGGCGGCGCACGACGGTAAGGCGCAAATGAACCATGTCTTACTCGAGCCGCTCGTAGAGCGGCATGATCTCCAGGGGCGCGGGCACGGCCGCCAGCAGGCGCGGGCCCTCGTGCTCCTCGCCGCTCCAGTTGTCGCGCCAGCGGCCCGCCGGCAGGTAGACGTCGCGCGAGCGCTGCCCCGCACGCACCACGGGCGCCGCCATGAAGCGCTCGCCCAGCAGGAACTGGTCGTCGCTGGTCAGGGCCACGGCGTCCCCGGGGGCGGCCCAGGCCAGGGGGCGCACCATGGGCGCGCCGTGGCGCAGGGTCTCGGCGACCACGTCGGCGAGGTAGGGCGCCAGGCCCTCGTGGAGCAGGGCGTAGCGCCGGCAGATGGCGTCGGTCTCGTCGTCGTAGCGCCATGGCGGGATGCCGAACTGCATGGACGGCATCAGCGCGGTCAGCTGGGTCCAGCGGGCCATCAGCTCGCCGTCGGGCAGCTCCTGGTTGTAGGCGTTGCCGCCGATCATATCGGGCAGCACGAAGGGGTAGCCGACGATGCTGAGGGCCAGGGCCTGGGTGAGTACGCTGTGCAGGCCGTTGTCGAGGCCCCAGCGGCTCCATTTGTCCCACTCGCGGAAGAGGATGCCGCGGGACTGGCTGCGCCAGCCGCAGCGCACCTCGGTGTACTCGAAGTGCTCGGCGACCCAGGCGGCGTAGGTGTCGGCGTAGCGGCGGCGCGGGCCGCCGGCGTAGGTGCGGGCGTCGGGCGGCACGAAGTTGGCCTCGCCCGCGTCGAACTTGAAGCCGTCCACCCCGGTCTCGCGCTGGAGGGCCCGCAGCCGCTCGAGCCACCAGGCCCGCGCCTCGGGGTTGGTGATGTCGAGGTTGGCCCCGTAGCCCTGCCACCAGCGCACGAGGTAGGGCGCGCCGTCGGCGGGGTGCCTGATCAGGTAGCCGCGGCGGGCCGCCTCCGCGAAATCCTCGCCCGCCGGGTTGAAGAAGGTGGGCGTCCAGAGCGTGACCTTGAAGCCGAGGGCGTGGAGGCGCTCGACCATTGCTCGCGGGTCGGGGAACTTGGCCGCGTCGAAGCTGGCCGCGCCGTAGGCCCGCTGCCAGCGGTCGTCAATCTCGAGCACGCTGCGCGGGTAGCCCCGCTCGGCGATGGTCTGGGCGAAGCTCTCGACGTCGGCCTGGGTGACGCCCATCTTGTAGTGGGCCCAGGTGGTCCAGATCGGGCGGGCGAACAGGTCGGCGGGGGGCGCCACGGTCGGCCGGCCCACGATGGCCTGGGCCGCCGCGTAGGCCCCGGGCAGGTCGTCGCCGAGGGCCACGTCGAGCTCGAGCAGGGGGCCGACGGCGGCGTAGGGCTCGTCGAAGCCCAGGCCGGGCGGGGGCGGGGCCGCGCGCACCAGCAGGCGCAGCAGGCCGTCGCCGCCGCGGTCGAGGCTGGCGGCCAGCTCGCCCTCGCCCTCGGCGATGTGCAGGGCCGCCCCGGCGGCGTTGAGCCAGAGGGGCGCGGCGATGTTCAGGGTGCCGTCGCGGGCGAAGTCGATCGGCTCGAGCGGGTCGGCCTCGTTGGGCAGCCGGTCGAGGGGCCAGGGCTGCACCACCCGCTCGCCCTGGCCGTACCACGGCCGCCCCGCCGCCAGCTCCCAGCGCACGCCGAGGGCCGGCAGCGGCGGCTGGCCGCTCCAGCGCAGGCGGAAGCCCCCGCCGGCGACGCGCGCCTCGAGGGTCAGGGAGACGCCGGGGTCGAGGGTCGGGTAGCGCACCAGCAGGGCCTCGCCCTCTCGGCGGGCCTCGGCGGGCGCGAGGGCGCCCAGCTCGATGCCGAAGACCGCGGCGAAGGCCGGCGAGGCCGCGGAGCGCAGGACCACGCGCCCGCCCCGCTCGATGGTCAGCCGGCCGTCGTCGCCGATCGTCAGCCGGCCCTTCGGGCTCTCCAGCGCCAGGGTCATGGTGCAACCTCGTTGTGATCGCTCGGCTCGCTCCGCCAGGGATGATACCACGTCGCCCCGCCCCCGGCGGCGTTTCCCCTTGTCGCCCCCCGCGCCGAGCGGGTACAATGGCCCCATGGCAAAGCCGTTCCTCTCGATCTACAGCCACGGGTTCGCCCGCGTGGCCGTCGGCGTGCCGGCCGTGCGCGTGGCCGACCCGCCCTTCAACGCCGAGCGCACCGTCGCCCTCGCCCGCGGGGCCCACGAGGCCGGCGCCGCCGTCGCCCTCTTCCCCGAGCTCGGCCTCTCCGCCTACAGCAACGACGACCTGTTCCACCAGGACGCCCTGCTCGACGCCGTGCACGCGGCCCTCGCCTCGGTGGTGGAGGCCAGCGCCGAGCTGCGCCCCCTGCTGCTCGTCGGCGCGCCCCTGCGCCTCGAGGGCAAGCTCTTCAACTGCGCCGTCGCCGTCCACGCCGGGCGCGTCCTCGGCGTCACCCCCAAGAGCTTCCTGCCCAACTACCGCGAGTTCTACGAGAAGCGCCAGTTCGCCGCCGCCCGCGACGCCGTCGCCCAGGAGATCGAGCTGCTCGGCCAGCGCGTCCCCTTCGGCCCCGACCTGATCTACGAGGCCGCCGGCACGCCCGGCCTGCTCGTCCACGCCGAGATCTGCGAGGACGTCTGGACGCCCATCCCCCCCAGCACCTTCGCCGCCCTCGCCGGCGCGACCGTGCTCTGCAACCTCTCGGCCAGCAACATCACCATCGGCAAGGCCGACTACCGCCGCGCCCTCTGCGCCGCCCAGTCCGGCAAGTCCGTCGCCGCCTACCTCTACTCGGCCGCCGGCCCCGGCGAGAGCACCACCGACCTCGCGTGGGACGGCCACGCCCTGATCTACGAGAACGGCGAGCTGCTGGCCGAGTCCGCGCGCTTCGCCGACGACGAGCAGCTGATCGTCGCCGACCTCGACCTCGAGCGCCTGCTCCAGGACCGCATGCGCCTCGGCAGCTTTACCGACGCCGCGGGCGATCACCGCGAGGCCCTGCGCCGCCTCAGGCGCGTGCCCTTCGGCTTCGCGCCGCCCGAGGGCGAGCTGCCGCTCCGCCGCGCCGTCGAGCGCTTCCCCTTCGTGCCGAACGACCCCGCCACCCGCGACGCCCGCTGCTACGAGGCCTACAACATCCAGGTCCACGGCCTCACCAAGCGCCTGGCCGCCACCGGCATCAAGAAGATCGTGATCGGCGTGAGCGGCGGCCTCGACAGCACCCAGGCCCTGATCGTCGCCGCCAAGGCCATGGACCGCCTCGGCCTGCCGCGCACCAACATCCTGGCCTACACCATGCCCGGCTTCGCCACCTCGGAGCGCACCAAGACCAACGCCCACGCCCTGATGGCCGCCCTCGGCGTGACCGCGGGCGAGATCGACATCAGGCCCTCGGCCACCCAGATGCTCAAGGACATCGGCCACCCCTACGCCTCCGGCGAGCCGGTCTACGACGTGACGTTCGAGAACGTCCAGGCCGGCGAGCGCACCTCGCACCTCTTCCGCCTGGCCAACTTCCACGACGGCCTCGTGCTCGGCACGGGCGACCTGAGCGAGCTGGCCCTGGGCTGGGCCACCTACGGCGTCGGCGACCACATGTCGCACTACAACGTGAACGCCTCGGTGCCGAAGACGCTCATCCAGCACCTGATCCGCTGGGTCATCGCCACCGGCCAGTTCGACGAGGCGGCCGGCGCCACCCTGCAGTCCATCCTCGACACCGAGATCTCGCCCGAGCTGGTGCCCGCCACCGACGGCGCCGGCGACGGGCCCGCCCAGAGCACCGAGGCCAAGATCGGGCCCTACGCGCTGCAGGACTTCAACCTCTACTACATCACGCGCTACGGCTTCCGCCCCAGCAAGGTCGCCTTCCTCAGCCACCACGCCTGGTCCGACGCGGGCCGCGGGGCCTGGCCCGAGGGGCTGCCCGAGGCGAAGCGGGTTGCCTACGACCTCGCGACGATCAAGAGGTGGCTCGGGGTCTTCCTGTTCCGCTTCTTCCAGATCAGCCAGTTCAAGCGCTCGGCCGTGCCCAACGGGCCGAAGGTCGGCTCGGGCGGCTCGCTCTCGCCCCGCGGCGACTGGCGCGCCCCCAGCGACAGCGAGTCGCGCGTCTGGCTCGACGAGCTGCGGGCAAACGTGCCCGACTGATCCGCGCCGGCGCAGAACGAGCTAATGATCGTTACCACGAAGGCCACGAAGAGCGCGAAGGCGGAGTACCGGCGCTGCCCCCACGGGTTTGGCCCGCGCCGCTCGCGTGGCTCGGCCGCGCAGGACCGGCACGCCGCGTGCTCGCAAGCTTCGTGGCCTTCGTGCGCTTCGTGGTGAGACTGTAGCTGACTTTCTGCGCCGACTTGCCCGAGAGACAGAACCTGTGACCAAGCGCCTCGCCTCTGTATGGCTCGCCCTGCTGCTCGCCCTGGCCGCCTGCGGCGCCGCCGCGCCCGGAACGCCCGCCGACCCCGCCGCCGAGGGGCAGCGCCTGTTCGCGCTCTGGTGCAGCGGCTGCCACGGCGTCGAGCCGGGCGTGCCCGACACTCTTGGCCCCAATCTTGCCGGGGTGGCCACGCGGGCCGCCGCCAACCCCGACGGCCTGAGCGCCGCCGACTGGCTGTATCGCGAGACCGCAACCCCGAACGCCACGATCGCCCCCGGCTACAGCCCCGGCCTGATGCCGGCCTACGAGCAGAGCCTGCGCCCCGACCAGCTCGACGCCCTGGTGGCCTACATGCTCACGCTCGAGTAGGTGTCCCGGCGCGGGCGAGCGGGGGCCGGCCTCGCGCCCCTCGTGAGCTGCGTGGTCTCTCGCCGACGACCCTGGTGATCCCCATGGCCGAAGTCCCCGAGGTCGAGACCCTCGCGCGCGACCTGTGCGAGCTGGTGGTGGGCCGCGCCCTCGTGGGGGCGCGGGTGCTGGCGCCCGAGGCCGTGCGCTTCCCCGCGCCCGAGGCCCTGGGCGGGCTGCTGGCCGGCCGCAGGGTGGAGGACGCCAACAGGCGCGCCAAGTGGCTGCTCTGCGACCTGGCGGGCGGCGTCACCCTGGCCCTCCACATGATGCTCCACGGCACCCTGCGCCTGCTGCCCGCGGGCGCGCCCCCCGACGCGCAGACCATGGTCGTCTTCGGCCTGGAGGGCGGCGAGGAGCTGCATCTGCGCGACCGCAAGGGCTACGCGCGGGTGGCCGCCGGCCCCGCCGCCGAGCTGGCCGAGCGGCTCAAGCTCGCCGCCCTCGGCCCCGA
This sequence comes from Chloroflexaceae bacterium, assembly GCA_035327325.1. Taxonomy (GTDB): domain Bacteria; phylum Chloroflexota; class Chloroflexia; order Chloroflexales; family Chloroflexaceae; genus CAIWXH01. The sequence goes on from DAOLDO010000110.1 coordinate 8,961, forward strand.
GCTGCTCGACCCCGCCTTTGGCCCGGGCGACCTCGCCGCGCGCCTCGCCGGTCGGCGCGGCGTGCTCAAGACTACCCTGGTGGACCAGAAGACCCTGGCGGGCCTGGGCAACCGCGACGCCGACGAGAGCCTGTGGGAGGCCCGGATTGACCCCCGGCGCAAGGCCGGCTCGCTCGACCCCGCCGAGCTCGAGCGGCTCCACGCCGCGGCCCGCGCCGTGGTCGAGGAGGGCATCGGCCTGCGCGGCACCATGACCGACCTGCGCGGCGTACGAGGCGGGGCCCGTCAGGACCGCAAGATCTACGGCCACGAGGGCGAGCCCTGCCCGCGCTGCGGCACGCCGATCGCGCGCACCTTCATCGGCCAACTGATCACCTTCTACTGCCCGGGGTGCCAGGTGTGAGGTGTGAGGTGTGAAAGGCCCGCGGGCGAGGTCGCGTCAGAATCACAGCTCACAGAGCGAGCGCAGCGAGCGACTCACAGCTCAGTTTCTGGTACAGTACGCGCAGGCGCCACTTCTAGCGAAGGAGGAACCCCATGCGCGTGCTGGTCTACGATACCCACTCGTACGACAAGACCTTTCTGGACGGGGCGAACGGCGGGCGGCACCAGCTCGAGTACACCACGGCCCAGCTCGACGCCCAGACGGCGGCCCTGGCCCAGAACTTCGACGCCGTGTGCCTCTTCGTCAACGACCGGGCCGACGCGGCGGCCATGGAGCGCCTGGGCCAGGGCGGCGTGCGCATGATCGCCCAGCGCTCGACCGGCTTCAACAACCTCGACCTGGCGGCGGCGGCGCGCCACGGCATCACCTGTATGCGCGTGGGCTACTACTCGCCCTACGCCGTGGCCGAGTTCGCCGTGGCCCTGCTCCAGACCTTGAACCGGCGCGTCCACCGGGCCTACAACCGCACCCGCGAGTTCAACTTCCGCCTGGCGGGCCTGCTGGGGCACGACATCCACGGGCGCACCGTCGGCGTGGTCGGCACCGGCAAGATCGGCGCGATCTTCGCCCGGATCATGCTCGGCTTCGGCTGCCCCGTGCTCGCCTACGACGTGCGCGAGAACCCCGAGTGCGTCGAGCTGGGCGTGAAGTACGTGCCGCTGGACGAGCTGCTGCGCTCGTCGGACATCATCAGCCTGCACGTGCCCCTGATGCCCCAGACCCACCACATGATCAACGCCGAGACCCTGGCCCAGATGAAGCAGGGCGTGATGATCGTCAACACCAGCCGCGGCGGCCTGATTGACACCGAGGCACTGGTCGAGGCCCTGCAGCGCGGGCAGGTGGCGGCCGTCGGCCTCGACGTCTACGAGGAGGAGGAGGGCAAGTTCTTCCGCGACCTCTCCGACCAGGTGATGGACGACGAGGTCCTGGCCCGCCTGATGACCTTCCCCAACGTGCTGCTCACCAGCCACCAGGCCTTCTTCACCCACGAGGCCATGACCACAATCGCCGAGACGACGATCAAGAACCTGACCGACTTCGAGGAGGGCCGCGAGAACGAGAACGTGCTGCGCGCGTAAGGGCCCGTATCCCCCCGTCGCCCCGCGCGGTACACATGGCGGAGAGCCGGTGTACAACGCGGGGTGCCTCATGATCGCCAAAGTCCACAGCTGCGCCGTCGTCGGCCTCGAGGGCGTGCTGGTCGAGGTCGAGGTTGACATCGCCCAGGGCCTGCCCTCCTTCGCCGTGGTCGGCCTGGGCGACGCAGCGGTGCAGGAGAGCCGCGAGCGGGTGCGAGCGGCGATCAGGAACTCGGGCCTGAGCTTCCCCATGAAGCGCCTCACGGTCAACCTGGCCCCGGCCGACCTGCGCAAGGCCGGCCCGGCCTACGACCTGCCGATCGCCGTCGGCCTGCTGATCGCCTCGGGCCAGGTGTCCGGCGCCACCGAGGGCGCCGTCTTCATCGGCGAGTTGGGCCTGGACGGGGGCCTGCGGCACACCGACGGCGTGCTGCCAATGGCCGCCGTGGCCCGTGCCCGCGGCATGGGCACCGTCTACGTCCCCGCCGACGACGCGGCCGAGGCCGCCCTGGTCGCCGGCCTCACCGTTGTGCCCGTGGCCTCCCTGGCCGACCTGGCGGCCCACCTGGGCGGCGAGCGGCCTCTGGCGGGCTACGCGCCGGCGCTCCCCGTGGCCGGCGACGAGGCGCCCTTCCCGGTTGACTTCCAGGACATCAAGGGGCAGGAGCACGTCAAGCGGGCCCTCGAGGTCGCCGCGGCCGGCGGCCACAATGTCCTGCTCCACGGCCCGCCCGGCTCGGGCAAGACCATGATGGCGCGGGCCCTGCTCTCGGCGCTGCCGCCCCTCAGCCTGGACGAGGCCCTGGAGGTGACCAAGATCTACAGCGTGTGCGGCAAGCTGCCGCGGGCCACGCCCCTGGTGCGCCGGCGGCCCTTCTGCGCGCCGCACCACACCACCTCGCTGGCGGGCCTGGTGGGCGGCGGGGCGGGGCGGGCGCGGCCCGGCCTGGTCAGCATGGCTCACAGGGGCGTGCTCTTCCTCGACGAGTTG
>DAOLDO010000111.1:0-11432 GCA_035327325.1 Chloroflexaceae bacterium
CCCCTCCGTGAAGTGATCCGACCCCTCCGTGAAGTGATCCGACCCCTCGAAACTGGAAGCCCCGGGGGCAAGCCTTGTGCAATACATTCGCACCTGTTCCGAGGGCTATTTTTGGATAGGAGTATTGGTGGACTGGACAGAAGGCAAATCTGGCGTATGCTGCTCGTATGCCGGCCGGCAGTGCGTCGTACCACATCACCCCAACGGAGGCCCCCAATGGCGCGAGAGCGCACCAAGCACCACATCGGACCCAAAACGCGCCAGGACGACCAGGCCGTGATCACCGCCCTCCAGAACCTGCCCGGCTACGCGCCGCGCAACCCGAACTGCAGCCCGGCAGCGCTCCTGGCGCTCGAGGCGGCAGCCCAGCGCGACCGCCGGGAGCTGCGCGCGAGCGAGGAGGCCACCCAGGCCCTGCGCAAGCGCTCCTGGGCCTCCGACGCCGCCGTGCACGCGAGCGTCCTCGAGGCCAAGACCGAGGTCAGGGCCCAGTACGGCGAGAACTCGGCGGCCATGCTGGCCATCGGGCTCAAGCCCCGCTCGGACCGCAAGCGCCCGCAACGGAAGGCCGCCCGGGGCAGGTAGCAGGGCCAGCCGCCGCACGCCCTGGGTGCCCCAACCGAGTCACCAATGAGCGACGCCCGCGCGGCCTGGTGCCGGCGGGCGTCGTTCGTCGCCATCAGGCTCGCGCATAGCAGGAGGCGCGGCTCCCTCCCCGCCTCACGGCGGCGCACGACGTTGGCGCCCCACAACCTGATCGCGGCGAAGTAGCCGCTGTCGAAGTGGCCGATGTAGCGCCGCATGTCCAGGGGATCCATCGTGTTGACGCCCCTGAGCATGACGGCCTGGCCGGTGTCGGCCCGCACGATCCGCGTCCCCTCTACGCGCAGGGCGACAAGGTCGGCGGCGCCCGCGGCGCCGGGCGCCGCGCCGGCGAGGCCGGAGGCCAGGGTGAGCAGCACGGGGCTGAGGGCGACGAGCGCACGTCGAGCACGTGAGGGCTTCACCTCGAACCTCTTTGTTCCTGAGGCGCACCCTTTGACTCGTCGTAAGCATGTTGCCTACAGGGTCGCCCCTAGAGTGACGAGGCGCAGCCTGAGCGGCGCCTTGCGCAACCCGCGGCCATGCTCTACGATTGAGCCAGCCGCTGCGGCTGGGCACCGGTCGCGGCGCCAGGCATGGCAACTGCCCGGAGGGGGATATGGCGCAATCGGGTGATACCCTGGTCAATCGTGCGGGCGAGCAGCTGATCTTTCGCCGGACGAGCCGCGAGACCGACGGTGCGCTCCTGGAAGTTGAGATCGTGTACCGCCCCCATGCGACGCCGCCGCCACCGCATTACCATCCCCACCAGGAGGAGCGCTTTCAAGTCATGCAGGGAGCCATTCGCACGGAGATCCAGGGGCGGCTCCACACCTACGGCCCGGGGGAGCGGTTCATCATCCCGCCCGGCGTCTCCCATGCAATGCACAACGTCAGCGCCGAGGCTGGCCGGGTCCTATGGCAGATCCGGCCCGCGCTGCGGACCGAGCTCTTCTTTGAGACCTTGTGGGGCCTCGCCCACGACGGCAAGACCGACCAGCGCGGGGTGCCCTCGCCGCTCCAGCTTGCCGTGCTGCTCGAGGCGTACAGCCAGGAGTTTCGCCTGAGCCGGCCGCCCTACCCCATCCAGCGTGTGCTCTGGGCGGCCCTGGCGCGGGTTGGCCGCTGGAAGGGCTACCGCAGCAGCTATCCGGCCTACAGCGACCTGCATCCTTGAGGTGCCCCGAGCTCAGGGACGCGGGACCCGGCTAAGGCCCCAGAATGGCGTATGCTGTCCGACAGTCGCCGCGGGCCTCACCCCCGCCTCGCTGCGCACGGCTCCCCCGCTCCCGCTCAGGGAGAGGGGGTTGGGGGGTGAGGGCTGCACGGCTGGCACGACCTTAGCTGAGACGTGTTGGCCCTAGGGCAGCGCGAGCTCGGCGCCGATCGCGGCGAGCGCTCGCGCCAGGTGCGCGCTGCGCCACTCGGCCTCGCGGGCCAGGTTCTCCAGGCGGGCGACCTCTTTCGGGCAGAGGCGCCACGTCGGAAGGGCCTCGACGGTGGCGCGGGCGGCGATCGCCCTATGGACGACGTCCCCCCGGCTGGCGAGCAGAGCCTCGCGCCGGCGCTCCAGGTATGTCCGCTGAACGACATCGGTCGGAGTCACGGGGCAATTCCTTTCCGCGGTATGCGGGCCGTGCCGCAACATACGCCTCCCCGGGTCGCAGGCGAACGACGCCCGCGAGTAAGCCCAGGGTCCACGAAAAGGTTCTGCGCCGAACCGAGCCGGTCAGGTCATTGACAGGCGGGGGCCACTCGTCACCGTGTGTCTACATTATACTATGCCCTGCGGCCCGCGGGGTGTGTGCGCCGCCAGCATGTCACCCCGCCGGGTGACCGCGGCTCACCCCCCTGTGGGCTATGCTGCGCGCGGAAACGGGACGTACCCTTCTGTATAGGCCCCGCTCCTGGAAGCAGACGGCGATGAGAATTTCCAGCCTTGCCTCGGCCCCGGCCGGCGCCGGACAACGCCGCGGGCGCGACCAGTGCGCGGCCATCACGGCGCCGCAGCGGCTCCCCGCGACGGCGCTCGACCAGCTCGCATTTCTGTTCCGCTCGCTGTCCGACGGGCAGATCCGCTGCGTGCTCCGCTTCGACGGGCGGCTTGACGCCGCGCGGCTGGAGCGCGCCATGCGCCTGAGCCTCGACGCCGAGCCCGTGCTCGGCTGCCGTTTTGTTCAGCGCCGGGGACGCTGTGTGTGGGAGCGGCACCCCGACCTCGACCGCCTGCGGCTCTGCCAAGTTGTGGCCTCCGGCGAGCCCCTCGACGCCGCGCTCGAGGAGTTCCTCGTGGCCCCGCTGGAGCCGGCGACCGGGCCGGTTGTGGCCGCCTGTCTCCTGCGCGGCGAGGCTGACACCCTCGCCATCAAGCTCCACCACTTCGCCGCCGACGGCATCGGTCTGCTGCAGTACCTCATGACCCTTGCGGCGATCTACCGGGAGCTGGGAGCGAACCCCGACTACCGGCCGCGCCCGAACCTCGCCGGCCGTGGCCAGGGCCAGGTGCTGCGGCGCGTCGGCCTCCTCGGGATCGTCGCCGCCCTCCGGCACACCCGGCCGCCGGCGCGACAGGCGCCCTGGGGGCCGATCGCCGCCGGCGGGGAGCGCTCAGGCCGGAGGTTCGCCCTGCGCCGGCTCGGCCCTGAGCGGGTTCGCGCCCTGCGGGCGTGGGGCCGCGCCCACGGGGTGAGCGTGAACGACCTGCTGCTCGCCGCGCTCTACGAGGCCCTGGCCGCGACCGTTGGGGCGCCCCTCGGCCGCCCCCTGACCATTGGCGTGCCCATAGACCTCCGCCGCTACCTCCCCGCGGGGCAGGCCCTGCCCGTCTGCAACCTGTCCAACAGCGCCGACGTTGCCGTCGTGCGCGCGGCCGGCTCCGGCTTCGCCGCCACGCTGCGGCAGGTGCACGCGGGGATGCGGGCAATCAAGACGACCGGGCGCGGGCTGAACCTGGCGGTGCTGGCCGAGCTGCTGGCCCTGCCGGCCTTGGCCCCCGCCCGAGCCGCGCTGGAAGGGATGCTGGGCAGGCTGGCGCCAACGGCGGGCGTGTCGCCGTTCTTCTCGAACGTCGGCGTCATTGACGAGCGGCTCGTCAACTTCGGCGAGCGAGCGGTGATTGCGGCCTATGGCCTCGGCCCGGTGTCGTTCGCCCCGGGCCTGCTGGTCACGGCCAGCACCTTCCGCGAGACCTTGACGCTGGCTGTGGGCTTCTGCGACACAGCCACCGACCCGCGGCTCGTCGAGCGGATCCTGGACCGCCTCGTGGACGAGTTGCCAGCCTGACCATGGCGATGGCCCCTCGCTGCTGCCGCGAGCGGCGCGGCGTGACCAGAGAGGCCGGCGCGGCTCGCGCCGAGCAGCGCCGCTAGCACAACGAGCTTGTGGGATGAACCATGTTACCGCTCCTCGTCGTCAAGCTCGACGGGCAGGTCGGCGTCGTCGCCAAGATCGGTGAGGCCGGCATCAATCCCGCCCTCAAGCTTGCCGCGGGCCGGCATGCGCGGCGAGCCGCCCTCCTCGGCGCCGCGGGCGACGTCGTCGCCAAGGTCCGTGAGGCCGGCGTCAATCCCGCCCTCCAGGGTGCCTCGGGAGGGCGCGCTGGGCGAGCCCCGGTCCTCCGCGCCGCGGGTCACATCATCGCCAAGGTCCGTCAGGCCCGGGTCGAACCCGCCCTGCAGGAGCCCGCCCTCGCCAGCGGGGGCGCCTGGCACCGGCTGTGGGCGCTGCCGCGGCGCCGGCGCGTCGCCCTGGCCCTCGGCCGCCGGTCGCTGCTGACGGCGCTGCGCCTCCGGCGGGCGCGCCTCGGCGGCGTTGTGCCGGCCCGCTCGCGGCTTGTCCTTGCCCTGGTTTGCCATCTGATGCCCCCTCTTTCAGCTCTGCTGCGCCACAAGGCAAGCGGGCCTACGTGGGGCCCGTCACGGCCTGGAGGTAGCGGCACCGCGATCATCTGGCCGTGATACCCGGCGAGACTGCAATATGCACGCCAGCCCCGGGCCGGGCCAGGGCGCCCGCCCGTAGAGGCAATGGGACCCAGGCCTACCCGATGTCGAGACGCACGCTCACGACATCGCCCACGCTGAGCTGCTCGGCCCGCTGCGCGCTGGCCCGGATTGGCACGATGTAGCCCCCGTCCTTCGGGAAGAGCGAGGTCTTCCAGACCGTCCCGCCAATCCGCACCTGGGCGGGGATCATGCCCCAGCCGTAGGTCACGGCCCCTGCGACGGCCTTCAACTCGTGGCATAGCTCGGTCGGGACGGTGACGAAGTGATGGGGGGCCGGGCCACGCCAGTACCAGATCTCGCCGCTGAACTCAAGCTGCATCGTGGTCTGCTTCCGAACTGTGGATGCCGGCGGGCGAGCGCCCAAAAGCTGCGAGCGAAGAGGGCAGCGGGGTCGTCGGCCAGATAGAGCGCTCTGGCGTCCTGCGCCAGTGCATTGTAGCATTGAGCAGCCCGCACGGCTTCGCCGCGCAGGCTTGGACCCGCCTGTCGGCGGTGGAGGTGACGTAGTGCAGATAATTGGCGGCCAGCCGCCTCAACCCGAGCGGCGCAGCTGACGCCGGGAGCGGCGTGGGCGCAGGTGGACGCAGAGGGACGCGCTCACACATCGGAGCTCGCCGCAACGGCGGCGTAGAGCACGCGCCCCGAGGATGGCGACCGGCGCGCGCCCACCTGGGCCGGCGGCTGGAAGCCGGCCTCCTGGACGAGCGGCGCGAGGCGCGCGAAGGGGAGCGGGTGGGGCACCCAGGGGATGGGCAGCGCCTGCTCGTACTCGACCACGAGCAGACGCCCGCCCGGGCGGAGGGCGGCGCGGAGCCGGCGGAGCAGCCCGGCCTGGTCGCGCACGAAGTGGAGCAGGTTCGCGGCGAGCAAGCCGTCGAGGGGTGGCAGCCCGAGGGGGCGAAGCACGTCGGCCTGGCGCGGGAGGATGGCTGCCGCTGGCGGCTCGTCGCGGAGGCGCCGCTCCTGCACGGCGACGGCGCGGGCGTCGCGGTCGAGGGCGTAGATCGTCGCCGCCGGGCCGAGGAGCTCGGCCAGGGCCCAGGTGAAGTTGCCCGTCCCGGCGCCGAGGTCGGCCCACGCCCCGCCCGTCGCGGACACGCCGCCGCGGATCAGGTTCACCATCTCGCGGTGCTCCACGCTCACCCCCTTGTACAATCGCGCCGCCCCGCGTAGGATGGTAGCAGATATTCGCGCCGTGCGACGAGGGAGCGTATGGGCACGTTCGCAGACTACCGCGACCACGTCGGGGCCGTGCCGGCGAAGTTTTTCAAGTCCACCCTGTTCCGGAGCGAGCGGCTACTGCTCGGCCTGAACTGCCTGGAGCCGGGCCAGGAGCAGCACGTCCACACCCACGCGGGGCAGGACAAGTTCTACTTCGTGGTCGAGGGCACGGGCAGCTTCACCGTGGGCGACGAGGTGCGGGAGGCCGGCGAGGGCTGGGCCGTCTGGGCGCCCGCCGACGTCCCCCACGGTGTCGCCAACGCCGGCGACCGCAGGCTGGTGCTGCTGGTCGGCATCGCGCCCGCGCCTGGGGGCTAATCCCGATGCAGACCGGCGATCAGCCCGCCGCGGCGGGTCGCCTTCTTCGCCGTTGTACGCGCCGCTAGCGCGCCGCCAGCGTTTTCCAACTTTTTTCTTGACAAACTCCGCTTATTCCACTAGACTAAGCTACAGCATTAGCAGCTACTAAACCGCACGCGCGCAACCCCCTGGAACAACGCTGGTTCCCCTGGCCGTGGGCCCCCACGGCGAGCCTTGCGCTGCCCAAACGCGCAGCGCCGGTCGTGGCGGTCGTCCTGGCCTGTCGCGCTGGAGAGTGTCCGATGGCCGCGTCCGCTCCTTTCTACCGATCAGCCGCGCGGGCGAGGCGGTCGCAGACGCTCCTTCTCAGTGGCCTGCCGGCCCTCGCCGGGCTCCTCGCGGCGGCGCTGATGATCAGCATCGCCATTGGCGCCGCCGACATCGCCCCGAGCGACGTATGGGCCGCCCTCGTCGCCTTCGACCCTGCCTCCACCGAGCACCTGATTATCCGCACGCTGCGCCTGCCGCGCGCCGCCGTCGCCGCCCTGGTCGGCGCCTCGCTGGCCGTGGCCGGCGCGCTGATGCAGGGCCTCACCCGCAACCCGCTGGCCGACACCGGCATCCTCGGCATCGAGACCGGCGCGGCCCTCGGGGTGGTGGCGGCGGTCTTCTTCCTGGACATTGGCTCGCTCTCGCTCTACGCCCTGTTCGGCTTCGCCGGCGCAGCCGTCACCGCCGTTGTGGTCTACGCGCTCGGCTCGCTCGGGCGCGGTGGCCCCACCCCGCTCAAGATCACCATCGCCGGCGCCGCCCTCACCGCCCTGCTCGGCTCGCTCACCACCGGCCTCCTCATCCTCAACCAGCGCACGCTCGAGGAGGTGCGCTTCTGGCTCGCCGGCTCGGTGGCCGGGCGCGACCTCGGCCTGCTGCTGCAGGCGTCGCCCTACCTGCTCGCCGGCCTCGTCCTCGCCCTGGCCCTCGGCCGGCAGATCACCACCATCGCCCTCGGCGACGACGTGGCCAGGGGGCTCGGCCAGCGCACCGGCTGGGTGAAAGGGCTGGCGGCCGTCGCCACCGTCCTGCTCGCGGGCGGAGCGGTCGCGGTCGCCGGGCCGATCGGCTTTGTGGGGCTGGTCATCCCCCACGCCGTGCGCTTCCTGGTGGGTCAGGACTACCGCTGGGTGCTGCCCTACGCCGCCCTCGTCGGGGCGACATTCCTGGTGCTGTCCGATGTCGCGGCGCGCCTCGTCCTGCGGCCCACCGAGCTGCCGGTGGGGGTGATGACGGCGCTGATCGGCGGGCCGTTCTTCATCTACCTGGTGCGCTGGAGGGTCAAGCGATGACGGGCCGCGCCCCCTGGATCGCCGTCCGCCCGCGGCGGCTGCCAATCTCGTTCCGCGTGGACCGCCGGGTGCCCCTCGTCCTCGCCCTGGCGCTGCTGGCGACGGTCGCGGTGATGGTCGTCAACATCGGCGTGGGCGAGTATCCCGTGCCGCTGCTCGACGTGGTGCGCACCGTGCTCGGCCTGCCCACCGGCAACGAGGACTACGCGTTCATCGTCAACAGCTTGCGCCTGCCCCGGATGCTGGTCGCCACCCTGGTCGGGACGGCCCTGGGCGTCTCGGGGGCGATCATGCAGGGGCTCACCCGCAACCCCCTGGCCGACCCGGGCATCCTCGGCATCAGCGCCGGGGCGGGCCTCGTCGCCGTGACCCTGATCGTGGCCGTGCGCAACGTGCCGGCGGGAGTCGTCCCGCTCGGGGCCTTCGGCGGGGCGGTCACGGTGGCCGCCCTGATCTACCTGCTGGCCTGGCGCGGCGGCGACTCGCCCCTGCGGCTCATCCTGGTCGGCATCGGCCTCGGCGCGGTGTGTGGCGCCCTGACGACGCTGATGATCACCTTCGGCGAGATCAACGACGTGCAGCGGGCCCTGGTCTGGCTCACCGGCAGCGTCTACGGTCGCTCCTGGGCCGAGCTGTGGGCCCTGCTGCCCTGGGTGGCGCTGTTCACGCCCCTGGCCCTGCTGCTCGCCCGGGACCTCAACGCCCTGAACCTGGGCGAAGATATCGCCCGCGGCCTCGGCAGCGCGGTGGGGCTGCGCCGCGGCCTGCTGCTGCTCGCCGCCGTCGCCCTGGCCGCCGCCTCGGTCGCCGCGGCGGGCACGCTCGGCTTCGTGGGGCTGATGGCCCCGCACCTGGGCCGGCGGCTCGTCGGCCCCGACCACAGCGGCCTGCTGCCCACCGCCGGCCTCCTCGGCGCGCTGCTGGTCGTCGCCGCCGACCTCGTCGGGCGGACCATCATCGCGCCGGTTGAGCTGCCCGCCGGCCTCGTGACGGCCGCCATCGGCGCCCTGTTCTTCATCGCGCTGCTCTGGCGGCAGCGGAAAGGCTGAGATGAGCACCCTGCACACCGAAAAGCTGGCCCTGGCCTACGACCGGGCGGCGGTCATTGAGGGGATGGACGTGCGCATCCCAAGCGGCAAGATCACCGCTCTGGTGGGGCCGAACGGCTGCGGCAAGAGCACGCTCTTGCGCGGGCTGGCCCGCCTGCTCACGCCGAGGGGCGGCGCGGCCTTCCTCGACGGCAAGGCCATCCACCGCATGCCCACCCGCGAGCTGGCCCGGCAGCTCGGCATTCTGCCCCAGAGCCCGACCGCCCCCGAGGGCCTCACGGTGCGCGAGCTGGTGGCCCAGGGCCGCTACCCCCACCAGTCCTGGTTTCAGCAGTGGTCGGACGGCGACGAGGCCGCGGTGGCGAAGGCCCTGGCGCTGACGGGGATGGACGACCTCGCGGAGCGCCCCGTTGACGCCCTCTCCGGCGGGCAGCGCCAGCGAGCCTGGATCGCGCTGACCCTGGCCCAGGAGACGGCGGTCATCCTGCTCGACGAGCCGACCACCTACCTGGATCTGGCGCACCAGATCGAGGTGCTGCAGCTGCTGGAGCGGCTGAACCGCGAGGAGGGCCGCACGATCGTGATGGTCGTCCACGACCTGAACCACGCCACGCGCCACGCCCACCACGTGGTCGCGCTGCGGGCGGGGCGGGTTGTAGCTGCCGGCCGCCCTGCCGAGGTGGTGACGCCGCAGCTGCTCCGCTCGGTCTTCGGCGTGGAGGGCGCCGTCATCCCCGACCCGCGCTCGGGGGTGCCCCTGTGCGTGGCCTACGGCCTGGCCGACCCCGCCGCTGAGCGGGGCGCCCCGCGCGAGGCGCCAGCGCACGCGGTGCCGGAGCTGCTCTTGATTTAGCCGAAGCCCGGAGACGCCCAGCAGAGACAGACGCGCCGGCGACGAATCTTGGCGGAGCCGCGCCGGCGCGTGACCCCCTGAAAGGAGTCGTGTTCATGGTACCCCGCCTGTCAATCCTGCTCATCGCCATCGCCCTCCTGGCGGCCTGCGCGGCCCCGCCGGCCGCGCAGGCCCCGACCGGCGCCCCCGCGGAGGCCCCCGCCTCGTCCGCGCGGCCCGCCGTCGCCCTCGCCTGCGAGCCGGGGCTCCGCCCCTTCGCCCACGCGGTCGGCGAGACCTGCGTGCCCGAGAGTCCCCAGCGCATCGTCACCACCCAGGACCAGAACGCCCTGCTGCCCCTACTCGAGCTCGGCGTGAAGCCCGTGGGCAGCGCTGGCCTGCCGCTGGAGGACGGCACCTTCCTGTTCCGCCGCGTCGCCGGCTTCGACACCAGCGGCATCGCGTTCGTCGGCTCGTACGGCGAGCCAAACCTGGAGGCGATCGCCCTGCTCAGGCCCGACCTGATCATCGGGCCGCCCTTCCAGGCCGACATCTACGACGCCCTCTCCGCGATCGCGCCCACCGTGCTGATTGACGTCCACGAGCGGCCGCTCGACGAGGCCCTGCTCGACTTCGCCACGCTGGTGAACGCGACCGAGGAGGCGGGCGCGATGCGGGACGCCTACGAGGCGCGGGTCGCCGAGCTGCGCGAGGCCATGGCCGAGCGGCGCGACCGGCTCACCGTCTCGATCATCACCCCCGGCGACGACAGCGGCCAGTTCTACAACGAGGCGGCCGGCCAGGCCACCGGCACGGTGGTGCGGGCCCTCGACCTGCTTCGGCCGGCGCCTGAAAGGGGCCCCGACGCCTACGCCGACTACCGCAGCGTCGAGAAGCTCCCCGAGCACGACGCCGACGTCATGCTGCTCATCTCGTACGCCGGCGAGGAGCAGGACCCGGTCCTCGACGCCTTCGTCGAGTCGCCAATCCTGAAGGCCCTGGGGGTCGCCCGGGCCGGGCAGGTCTACGTCGTTGACGGCCTGAGCGTGGTGGGCGCGGGCTGGAGCAAGATGGGGACCTTTCTCGACCAGCTCGAGCGCATCCTGCTGGCCCCGGAGCTGAACGTGGACGTGGTGCAGGAGTGAGGCGGCGCCTCGCCGAGGATGGAGCGATGATGGTGACACAGCCCGCGACGGCGCCCCTGTTCGACACCATGGCCCGGCTGAACGCCCTCGACGCGGATCTGCTCGGGGCGGCCCCGGGGCCGCTTGAGGCGGGCTGGTTCCGCGCCGACGCGCTGCTCCGCGAGGGCGCCCCCGAGCTGCGCGAGGGCCTGGCCCGGCAGGCGGCGCGCTACGCGGGGATGGACCGCCGCACCGCCGGCTCGTTCTTCGTCAACGAGTACGCCTGGTACGTGTTCGCCGGCCCTATTGGCGCGCTCCTGGCGGAGCGGCGCGCGCCCGAGCTCGATCCCGCGAACCTCGCCCTGCGCTTCCGCGGCTACACCTGGGAGGAGGACGGCGAGACCGGCGAGGCGGAGCGGATTGACGCGCGCTTCCTGAGCGGGCGCTGCGCCGTCCTGCCCGACGACCCCGCCGCCGGCCTGCCCGGGGTGACGGTGCTGTCGGACGAGGGTGCGCTGCGCGAGTGGCTGCGGGCGGGCCTGGAGGCCCACGTCACACCGCTGATCGAACGCGTCCACGCCGCCACACGGCTTGGCCGCCGCGCCCAGTGGAACCTCGTCGCCGACGCCTGCGCCGGGCAGTTCCTCAACGCCGGCAAGCTCCTCGGCGATCCCGCCCGCGCCCAGGCCGAGGGCCTCGCTTTCGTCCGGGCGGCCGGCTCGCCGATGTGCAACCCCGGCACAGGGTACATCACCCTGGAGTGCGCCGGGCACACCGGCACCTTCCGCGCTCGCGGGGGCTGCTGCCGCTACTACACCGTCGGGGACGGCGACAAGTGCACGACGTGCGTGCTGCGCCCGGCGGAGGAACGCGACCAGCGCCTGCGCGAGTACCTCGCTCGCCAGTACGCCGTCGCCGCGCCGGCCTAGTGCGCTTTCAGCGCAGGGTCTCGGGTGTAGGGCATAGGGTATGGCGTCCTG
>DAOLDO010000112.1:0-11419 GCA_035327325.1 Chloroflexaceae bacterium
CGACTCCCGCGTACGGCGGAAACATTCTGGGCGTCGAGACCCTGACCCGCGCCGTCACGGCCCTGAACAACGAGGGCCACGACGCCCACGCCATCGTCTGCGACGTGACCGACAGGGCCCAGGTCGAGCACATGGTCGCCGAGGTGACCGCGCGGCTCGGGCCAATTGACCTCCTGGTCGCCAACGCGGTCTCGGCCGTGACGGTCGGCCCTGTGGTCGCCCAGACCGTCGAGGACCTGGAGGAGGTACACGCGGCCCTCTACTGGGGCGTCGTCTACCCCATCATGGCCCTGCTGCCCCAGATGCGCGCGCGCCGCGGGCGCATCGTGGTGGTCGCCTCGATCGGCGGCAAGGTGCCGGTGCCGCACATGGCCGGCTACAGCGCCGCCAAGCACGCCGCGGTGGGCTTCGCGGGCGCGCTGCGGGCCGAGCTGGCGGGCAGCGGCGTGAGCGTGACCACGGTCGCGCCGGGCATCCTGCGCACCGGCGCCCACCTGCACCAGCGCTACGCGGGCCGGGCCGTCGAGGAGCTGACCTGGTTCGCCAGGGGCGAGCTGGCCCCCGTAGTCTCCATCCCCGCCGGGCGGGCCGCCCGCCTGATCGTCGCCGCCGCGGCCGCCAGGGCGGGCGAGGTCGCCTTCCCCGGCTGGACGGCCCTGGCGGCCCGCCTCTACGGGCTCTTCCCCAACGGGATGGGCGCCCTGCTCGCCCTGGCCAACAGGATGCTGCCGGCGCCGCCCGCGGGCCCGCCGGAGCGGGGCTACGGCGCCATGCTCCAGGAGCAGGCCGACGACCCGCTGCTGCGCCACATGGCCGCCCGCTACGAGCCGGTTCTGCGCCGCCTCAACCAGTGCCCCGAGCCGCCGGCGCACGGCGAAGCGGCCGAGGCGCGCCCTTGAGCGGGGCGCCTCGGTCGCCTCGCGACGCGACGACCGGGCGGCGTCAGGCCTCCAGCTTGTGCTCGAAGTAGCGGCTGATCAGGGCGATCACCTGATCGGCCGTCTCCTCGATCGGCTTGTTGGTCACATTGACCACGCTGAAGCCACCCTGGCGGAAGATCCGCCGCGACCAGGTCAGCTCCTCGTCGAGCTCGTCGGGGTCGGTGTAGCTGCTGCCCGCGTTGCCCTGGAAGGCCTGGTTGCGCCAGCGGCGGTGGTGGCCGAGCACGTCGCCGTCAATGATCAGGCCGACCACGCGGCGCCGGTCGATCTCGAAGAGCTGGCGCGGCGGCTGGATGTTGTTGACGAGAGGCACGTTGGCCACCTTCCAGCCGAGCACGCCCATGTACATGCTCAGCGGCGTCTTGCCGACCCGGGAGACGCCCGCGAGCACCACGTCGGCCTCGCCCAGCTCGCTGGGGTTGCGCCCGTCGTCGTGGTCAACCGTGTACTCGATCGCCTTGATCCGGTCGAGGTAGACCTCGTTGCCACGCGTGTAGAGTCCCGGCTGGCCGAGGGGCTCGCGCCCCAGGATCGCGGCGAGGCGGGCCAGAGGATCGCCGACCGTGTCGATCGTCGCGATGCCGCGCTCGGCGGCGGCCTGCACCAGGGCCACGCGCATGACCGGGTCAACCATGGTATGCACGATCAGGCCGCGGCGCTCGGCCACCTGCTCGATCACCGCGGGCAGCTGGTCGCGCCGGCTCACCTGGGGGATGACCACGATCGGCGGGGTCACGCCGGGGAACTGCGAGAGGGCGATGCGGATCACATGCTTGCCGAGGGCGCCCGCCCCGCCCGAGACGATGAAGATCGGGGGGAAGCTCTCGTCGGCCTGCGCCAGGTTGACCATCGTTGGGCACTCCTCACTTCGCGCCGGCCCGCTGCTGCGCCGCAGCGGCATGCTAGCCTGTCGGTCAAGCTCGGATCGCTCGACGGAGCATCCTAGCACACCTCCGCGGCGCGGGGCGTGGCAGCCCCCCACTGCGGCGAGAAGATCCCTCAACCGTTGGCGGGCCGGGCCCCTGGCCGCGGCGCTGTAATTGGGGGTGCTATACTGCCTGCAAGCACCGCCCCCGACCACGTGTGCCACACCTGAGCGACTCTAAGCCCGAACTGATCAACGGAGACGGTTCACCATGACTGAGGAGGTCGCCATGTCTGTCGCGTCGGCCCCGCTGACCGAGCTCGAGGCCCACTACCCCGAGGTGATCACCGCGATGGGGGCGACGTTCGCCTCCCACGAGTTCGTTCTGGCCCTGGCCAGGCGCTTCGAGCGGGTCTACGTGGCGGCCCTCGCCGAGCACGCCAGCTGCGAGCGCCCCTTCCAGGCCGTCAACGACATGCTCGCCGAGCGCCTCGCCAACTTCCCCAGCCTGGTCGCGAAGACGGGCGAGCGCACTGTCACCGACTTCTTCGGCAACCTCCAGCGGGCCAGCGTCTGGCGCAAGCTCTGCTGACGCTCGCTTGCTGCGCTCGCCCGCTGGGGTGAGAGGACATGACGGTGTAGAGACGTGGCGGCGCGTCTCTACACCGTCATCGGCGCCGGCGCGCCTCGATGTGGTCGGAGGGCGCCGGCGCGCCTCTACCGCGCCGCGCCCAGGGCCGCCAGCAGGGCCAGCCCGTAGGCCGTCGCGGCGTCGGGGCCTTCGAAGCTCGCGGGCCCGGCAGCGCAGATGTACCCGCCGTCCACCCTGGTGAGGCGCAGCTCCTCGCCGGGCGGGAGGGCCTCGGCCAGGGCCTCGCGCAGCTGGCCCTCTTCGGGCAGCCACACGGCCTCGGCCAGCATCACATAGTCAAGGGCCCACTCGGCGCTGGCCTGGAAGGCGACCACCGGGTGCCCGTTGTAGCGCTGCACCAGGGCGGGCACGGGGCTCACCACAAAGACCTGCTCGTCCATCCCGCGCCCCGGCAGGCCGAAGGCGTCGCGCTCGGCCGGCCGCCACGCCAGGCCCGCATCGCGCAGCCGCATCGCCAGATTCAGACTGATCATCGCCGCCCTCCCGGATCTGCATCCATATAGGCCAGTGGGTCACTTGACACGCTCGTCGCCATTGCCGCCCGAGCGGGATGTGAGCTGTGAGGTATGATTCGCGGCGAGCTCAGCCTGCTCACACCTCACAGCTCAGAAATGGCACTGCCGAACCCAAGCGACCCTCTAATCGCGCCCGCCCTGCTCGGCGGCGTCGAGGTCGGCCCCCAGGGGCGCGCTGGCGGGCTCGGGCCGGTAGAGCCGGATCAGGCGGAAGCCCTCGGCCAGCTCGCAGGCCACCCCGTTCGCGCGGGCCTGCTCGGCCGCCCCGCGCAGGAACTGGCGGACCATCGGCTCGAAGTCCCACTCGCCCACCTGGCTGGCATGGGCGCGCAGGGCCGCGAGCTGAGTTGCTACGTCCTCCTCGTCCAGCGGGACCCAGCAGTTGGCCTGGTCGGGCGCCGCCAGGTAGACCTCGGCCACGTCGTGGGGCTCGAGGCCCTCGGCCAGCAACTCGGGGGCGGCCAGGCGCGTGTTGGCCAGGGGCATCACCGCGGCCAGGGTGGCCTCGCCCGCGGCCCTGTGGTCGGCGTGGTTGATATAGTCGTCGCTGTAATAGAAGCGCGGGTCGCTGGTGATCACCGCGTCGGGCCGCACCTGCCTGATCGCGCGGGCGATGGCCAGCCGCAGCTCCAGGCTGGCCACCAGTCGCCCGTCGGGCAGGCCGAGAAAGCCGACCCCCGCCGCCCCGAGGACCGCCGCGGCGGCCCGCTGCTCGTCGCGGCGCAGGTCCACCAGGGCCTCGCGGGTCATCGCGGGGTCGCGGCTGCCGCTCTCGCCGTCAGTCAGCAGCAGGAAGTGCAGCTCGGCGCCGGCGCGGGCCCACTTCGCCAGCACGCCGCCGGCCATGAACTCGATGTCGTCGGGGTGGGCCATCACCGCGAGCACCCGGCTGGGGGTCTGGTCAGTGGTCACGGGGCAGCTGCTCCACTAGTGCCACTCGGCACGAGAAACCTCTGGCTGGATGATACCACAGCGGGCGGTGCGCCGCTCCGCCTGAGCGTCAGGGCTGATGCAACGTCAGGCGCGCGAGGCCAGCCCCTGGCTGCCTGTGCGGGCGAGGGGGCTGGCGAGGTGAGCCTCGAGACCGGCCAGGGATTGCGGACAGCGTGGGCTAGCGCCCGATCAGTGGGAGGAACACTACCCGCGCCGGGATAGCCTCGACGGGGTACAGGTAGCTGTTGGGGACGGGCGCCCTGGCGAGGTCAACCAGGCGCAGCTCGGCGCCGCTCAGGACACTCAGCTGCTTGCCGTCGCCGCTGAGGGCGAACTGGGTCATAAACGGCCCTGCATCGCGCCACGGCCCCTCGTGGCGCCAGAGTGGGCGCCCCTGCAGATCGTAAGCCTCGACGCTGTCGCGATAGCGCCAACCGTGGCCCAGGACCGGGTTGTCATGCTGGTAGTCGAACACCTCGCGGGCGAGCGCAATGCCGTCGCCGTCCGGAAGAAAAGCTACCTGGGTGATGTAAGAGCTCGCATCCTTGCGCTGCCAGAGCACGCGGCCGTCGCGGTTCATCAACGTGAACTGCCCGTCGGTCGTGCCTGTGGCGAGATAGTCGCCGTCGGGCGAGAAGGCCAGGGCCCGCGGGTAGCGCCCGACATAGGTGCCGTCGCCGGCGTAGCTTGCCGCGCCCGGGTTGTCAATGCGCAGCGCGCCCGCGCGCCGGTCGATCACCCGGACGGTGTTGCCCGCCAGCGCCCAGCGGTCACAGTTGACGGCTGACGCCGCATAGACTCCCTCGCGGTTCATAAGAACGCTGGAGCGCGGCTGGCCTGCGGCATCTACGCAGCGCGAGTAGAAGCCGAGCAGCACCGCGCCTCCGTCCGCGAGCGGGACCACACGCTGGGCGTAGGTTGGCGTGCCACCTGCGGTGTCGGCGCTCCAGATCACGCGACCGGTCGCTCCGTCCAGGCGCACACCGAGAGCGTTCCATTCGGCGTAGAACAGGTCGCCGTTCGGGGCAACCTGCAGATCGAAGACTGTGCGGCCCTGGCGCTCGGCGGGAAGCCCCGTGCCTGAGCCGACCTTGTGGCGCCACTGCTCGCCGCCCGCCAGGGTGTACTTGATAATATGCGCGTTAGTGTATAGCTCGCTGCTGGGGCCCAGGCCGTCGTCGCCGAGGTTCGCCGCCACGTAGAGCGATCTGCCGTCGGGGGCGAAGCGCACAAAGAAGACGCGGCCATCGTAGCTCTGCTCCCACAGAAGCTCGCCTGCCTGGTCAAGCACCCGCACAAGGCCGGTCGTGTCGCTGCGGTTGTGCGTCACCCGCACCAGTCCCACGGCGATGTGCTCGCCGCTCGCGCTCATGGCGTGCGACAACGGGCGCACGCTGGCGTCCGCCGTGTCGAGCGCGGCGATCTGCTCCTGCCAGGTTGCGGCCTGCACCTGCGCCGGGGTGACGTTGCCCGCGACAGGCGAGCCTCTGTGGGTGTATAGGAAACTCCGGCCCTCGCCCCCCTGCCCGATCAAGATCAGCGCGAGCAGGTCGCCCGGCTTGAGCGCCTGGGACAACGTCGCGCTCGCCTGCCGGCCCGCGAGCGCTGCGGCCGTGGCGGCGACCATCGTCCCGTCGGCGCGATGCTGGCGGACGATGGCGGCGGCGGGAGTACTATCGAGGGTTATTTCGACGCGTCGCTCATTGACGGCAAGCCTGGCGCCGGCCGTCTCAGGGGCCGACGCGGCGACGACGAGCCCGGGGGGGGAGGATGGCGCTGTGGCGCAATTCCACGAAACGTTGTAGTATCTAGGGCAGTGTGCGGCGCGAGCAGCGCCCGGGCGCCGGCCCGGCGCGAGAGGAGCGGGTACGGCCATGAGCATCACCGACAATTTTCGCGGCCTGACCTTCACAAACAAGATCGGTCACCTCACCTACCTGTCGCTCGAAGAGGTGATGGGCGCCAATGGCGTCAAGGCCGTCCTGCGGCTCGCCAACCTCCCCGAGTACCTCGAAGCTTACCCGCCCAACGACTTCAAGCGCGGCTACCCCTTCGAGTCCCAGGCCGCCACCTCCCAGGCCCTGCACACGATGTACGGCCCCCGCGGCGCCCGCGGCCTCGAGATGCGCGCCGGCCGCGTGGCCTTCAACCTCGGCCTGCGTGAGTTCGGCCCGCTGCTCAGCGTCTCCGACCTGGCCATGAAGCTTATGCCGCCCTCGATGAAGCTCAAGATCATCCTCAACGCCGTGACCCAGGTCTTCGACCGCTTCACCGACCTCAAGCCCCACATCAGGGAAGAAAAGTCCCAGTTCGTCTACCATATCACCCAGTGCTCGAACTGCATCGCGCGCGAGCCGGCCCCCCACTTCTACCTCGCCCGCGGCATCCTGGAGGAGTCGACCGCCTGGGCCAGCGGCGGCAAGCGCTTCCTCGTCGAACAGTGCTCGTGTATGGGCCAGGGCGCCGAGACCTGCGCCTTCAACATCAACAAGGAGCCCGTCGCCTAGCCGGCCCCGGTGGCCCCGGCCCTGCTAATGATGACGCCGAGCGACATCATCGGAAGGAGCTAAACGTGGACTACCAGGCCAATCTGCTGAGCGACTACGGGGCGATCCAGGAGCTGCTGCGCCGCACCAGGCGCGTGGCCGTCCTCGGTATGCGCCCCGAGCGCCAGGACTATAAACCCGCCCACTACGTGCCCGCGGCCCTGATCGAGATGGGCCTCGAGGTGATCCCCGTCCCCGTCCGCGACCGCGATGTGACCAGCATCCTCGGCCGCCCGGTCTACCACCGCGTCGCCGACGTGCCCGGCCCGGTAGACCTGGTGGACGTCTTCCGCCGCTCCGCCGACCTGCCGGCCCACCTCGACGACCTGCTGGCCGCCCGGCCCTACGCCGTCTGGTTCCAGTCCGGCATCAGAAACGACGCCGTGGCCGAGGAGCTGGCCCGCGCCGGGATCAAGGTCGTCCAGAGCCGCTGCCTCATGGTTGACTACCGCCACTTCCTCCACACCCACCACGCGGTCCGCGCCTGACGCGAGGTGGTCGCCGTCGGCGACGTCGCCTCGATACCAAAGCGTGAGCGAGGGCCGCCCGCGCGCGCAGCGTGCCCTGCGCGGCCAGCTCGTCAACCAGCTCGTGACCTACGCCCGCGGGCTTGACGCTCAGTAGACCGATTGGTATAATCTCTCCTGGTAGACACCCCGCCCAGCCGCCGGCGCGCCGCGCCGACCGGCCCTCAGGAGAGAGCACCAATGACCGCTGTCAGCGACGGCACGCTCATCGCGCCCGACGGCACCGACCGCTCGCGCATCCTCACGGCCGGCCTGGTGGCCGTCGGGGGCTCCATCGCCGCCAACCTCGTCCTGCGGCTGATCCTCG
Source organism: Chloroflexaceae bacterium (assembly GCA_035327325.1). Taxonomy (GTDB): domain Bacteria; phylum Chloroflexota; class Chloroflexia; order Chloroflexales; family Chloroflexaceae; genus CAIWXH01. The sequence goes on from DAOLDO010000112.1 coordinate 7,287, forward strand.
GGCCCCTGCTCAACCTCGACCCGGCCTTCATGCCCTTCGGCCTGGGCCCGATCCTCTTCTTCACCGCGCTGAGTACCACGATCGGCTCGCTGCTTTTCTGGGCTCTGGCCCGCCTCACCGCCCGGCCGGCGCGCCTGTTCACGATCGTCGCCGCCGTGGTCTTCGTGCTGATGCTGATCCCCAACCTCGTCTTCGCCAGCAACCCGGCCGCCGCGCCCTTCCCCACCGCCAACCCTGGCAACTTCCTGACCCTGATCGTCTTCCACATCGCGCCGGCCCTGATCAGCGTCTGGGCCCTCACCCGGCTCACCCGCGCCCGAGCCTGACCGGCCGCCCACGAAAGCACTGGCCTTGGCTACCCACCCCATCCTCGTCACCGGGGCGACCGGCAACGCGGGCGCGGCCCTCACCCGCGTGCTCGCCGCCGCCGGCCACCGCGTCCGCGCCGCCGATCTCAGGCCCGCCAGCCTGCCCCCCGGCGTCGCGTTCGCGCCGTTCGACTTCAACGACCCCGCCACCTTCGGCCCGGCCCTGCGCGAGGTGCGCCGCGTCTTCCTGCTGCGCCCGCCCCAGCTGGCCGACGTGAAGCGCCAGTTCGACCCCTTCCTCCAGGCCATGGCCCGCGCCGGGGTTGAGCAGGTCACCTTCCTCTCGCTGATCGGCGCCCAGCACAACCGCCTCGTCCCCCACAGGGCCATCGAGGACCGGCTGATCGCCTCGGGCCTGGGCTGGACGATGCTGCGCTGCGGCTTCTTCATGCAGAACCTCAGCGGCGCCCACAGGGCCGAGATCCGCGAGCTGGGCGAGATCATTGTGCCCGCCGGGCGCGGCAGGACCTCGTTCATTGACGTGCGCGACATCGCCGCCGTGGCCGCCCGCACCCTCACGGAGGACGGGCACGCCGGCCGGGCCTACCCGCTCACCGGCGCCGTCGCCCTCGACTACTTCGAGGTGGCCAGCGTGCTGAGCCAGGTCCTCGGCCGGGCGATCGTCTACAGGCGGCCCTCGCTGCTGCGCTTCGCGCGCTTCCAGCTGGCGCGCGGCGCCGCGCCCGCCTTCGTGGCGGTGATGGCAGGTATCTACACCACCACGCGCCTCGGCATGGCCGCGACCGTCACCCCCGACGCGGCCCGCCTGCTTGGGCGCCCGCAGCGCACCCTGCGCGCGTTCGCCGAGGACCACGCGGCCGTCTGGTCGTAGGGTCGCGGCCCCAATCAGACCTGACGCCCCGCCGGCGTCCCCCGGCTGCCCGGCGCAGCCCTAGAAAGCCTGCAACAGCATATGCATGCGGAGACCCTGATCTACGACTTCGACCCGCTCTGCGGGTGGTGCTTCGCCTTCGGCCCATCGTTCCGGGCGGCCGCCGCGGCCAACCCCGACCTGCCCGTCGCCCTGCGCTACGGCGGCCTGGTGGTCGGCGCGCGCGTCGGCCCGATCGCCGAGCACCGCGGCTACCTGCTCGCCGGCTTCGAGCGCGTGCGGCAGGTCGCGGGCTTCGGCCCCGAGGCGCCCTTCCTGGAGGGCCTGCTCGCCGAGGGCACCTACGTGAGCGACTCCGAGCCGCCCTGCCGCGCGATCTTCGTGATGGAGCAGATCGCCCCCGCCGGCGCCTTCGGCTTCGCCGCCGCCCTGCCCGACCTCCACTACCGCGAGGGCGTCCCCCTCGACGACGTGGCGGCCCTGGCCGAGCTCGCCGCGGCCAACGGCGCCGACCCCGCGCTGTTCGCGGCCCGCTGGCGCAGCCCCGAGGCCCGCGCCGGCGTGCAGGCCGCCTTCGCCCGCCACCGCGCCTCCGGCGCCGTCAGCTACCCGACCCTGCGCTACCGGCGCGGCGACCAAGACGCCCTCGTCGCCCAGGGCTTCGCCACCCCCGACGAGACCGTGCGCCGGATCGGGTCGCTGCGCTCGCTGGGGTGACGCTCGCTCCGCTCGCGCTGTCCGGAATCACCCCGGCGCGGGAGCGCAGCGACCATGCCTCACCCGGCGAGGCGCAGCCGAGCCGAAACCGTGGTATCTTGCCCCTATGCGCCAGCTCAGCGGGCCCGCCCGGCTCTACCTCGTCCACACGGCCCTGCTCACCTTCGGGCTCGCCGTCAGCTCGCTCTTCTTCAACCTGCTGCTGGTCGAGCTCGGCTACGACCGGCGCGCCCTGGCCCTGCCGGTGGTCGGCGAGCTCTCGCTGCTCGGCCTGCTCAACAGCCTGCCCGTCCTGGTGGCCGCCCTGAGCAGCCTGCCCCTGTGGTGGCTGGTCAGCCGGGTGGGACCGCGGCCCGCCCTCGTCGCCGGCGCCCTGCTCCACGCGGCCTCGCTGCTCGGCGCGGCCCTCTGGCCGGCGCCCGCCACCATGCTCGCCGCCGTGGCCCTCGGCGGGCCGGCCTCGGTGCTCTTCCAGGTCAGCGCGGCGCCCTTCATGATGCGCCACAGCGGCCCCGACGAGCGCGACCTGCTGTTCTCGCTCAGCGCCGGCCTCAACATCGGCGTCGCGGGCCTGGGCAGCCTGGTGGGCGGGTTCCTGCCCGGGCTCGCCTCGGAGCTGTTCGGCCTCACCCCGCAGACCGCCGCCGCCTACAGGGCCACCTTCCTCGTCGCCGCCGCCGTCGCCGCCCTGGCCGCCATCCCGCTCATGCTCAACGTAGAGCGGCGAACACAGCAGGAAGACGACGCGGCGGCGAGCACAGGCGGCGCGCCCGTGAACTTGCGCTACGTGCTCCGCTCCGCGCTCTACGCCGTGCGCTTCATGGTCTCGCCCCTGCTGATCTCGTGCGGCGCGGCCCTGCTCATCCCCTTCCTCAACATCTACTTCCGCCAGCGCTTCGGCGCGCCCGACGCGGCCCTCGGCGCGATCTTCGCCGCGATCGGCGTCGCCACGGGCGCCGCCACCCTGCTCGCCCCCCTGCTCTCGCGGCGCCTCGGCAAGATGGCAAGCGTGGTACTCACCCAGGGCCTCGCCATCCCCTGCCTGCTGCTGCTCGGCCTCGCCCCGAGCCTCTGGCTGGCGGGCGCCGTGGCCCTCCTGCGCGGCGCCCTGATGAACATGGCCGCGCCCCTCTACGACGCCTACGCCATGGAGCGCTCGCCCGAGGCCGCCCGCCCGATCGTGATCGGCCTGATCAACGGCGCCTTCTCCGCCGGCTACATCGTCGGCCCCAACATCAGCGCCCAGGTCCAGCAGAGCTACGGCTTCGCCCCGCTCTTCGTGGCCACGGCCTGCTTCTACGCCTGCGCCGCCCTCGCCAACTACCTGATCTTCCTGCGCCCCGGGGCGGCCCGCTGACGCCCCCGGCGCGCCGATGCGGTACACTATCCCCATGAGACTTCATCTGCTGCTCGCGGCCCTCGCCGCGCTGCTCCTGGCGGCCTGCGGCGGCCAGCCCGCCCCGACCCCCAGCCCCACGGCCGCGTCCACAGCGGAGGCCACCGCGACCGCTACCGCCGCGCCCACAGGCCCCGCCGCCACCGCCGCGCCCACCCCCGAGGGCGCCGTGCTGCCCGCGCCCCTCTACATCCTCGAGGCCGGCCAGGTCGCCCGCATCGAGCGTGACGGCCAGAGCCGCGCCGTGATCACCGCCGAGCCGCCCCCCCTCCCGGGCCTTGAGCCGATCGCCGAGTTCGCGGTCGCCCCCACCGGCGCCCTCGCCTATATCGTCAGCGACGTCGAGGCCGACCGGTTGGTGCTCGCCGACGCCCGGGGCCAGAACCCCACGGCCCGCTACGAGCAGCAGGGCCACGAGCTGAGCGACCTGGTCTTCGCCCCAGACGGCCAGTCCCTGCTCCTGCGCCTGCTCAACAACCGCGAGCCGCCCGACCTGCCCAGCGGGCTCTACAGGCTGCCCCTCGCCGGCGGCGAGCCCGAGCTGCTGCGCGCCGACGACGAGCCCGCCGACCCGATCAACCCCGCGCGCTCCGTCAGCGGCTACAGGCCCGTCGCCTTCTCGCCCGACGGCGCCCGCGTCCTGCTCCAGGTCTTCTCGCTCTTCTACGAGGACTGCGGCCTCGGCGTGATCGCCGCCGACGGCGGCGAGGTGACCCGCGTCAGCCTGCCCGAGGGCCAGGGCTTCTTCTGCGGCGAGGAGGCCTGGTCGGCCGACGGCGCCGCCGTCCTCTTCCTCGCCGGCGCGACGGAGGGCGACGGC
>DAOLDO010000113.1:0-11399 GCA_035327325.1 Chloroflexaceae bacterium
TACTGCAACCCCTTCAACCCGGGCGGCATCGTCGAGAACATCGCCGGCCACCGCCAGGTGACGCCCGGGCACACCAGCTGCCCGGGCGACCGGCTGCTCAATCTGCTGCCCGGGATCCGCCAGCGCGTGCGCGATCGCATGGGCGGCGCCCCGCCCCCCGACCCCGGCACGGCCAGGCTCGAGGTGCTGGGCGTGCGCTACGACCGCCAGGACCTGGCGGCGGGCGAGCTGCTCAAGGTCACCTTCACGGTCAGGAACAGCGGCCAGGTGGCGATCGAGGGGCAGGCCCCCGAGGCGGCGCGTCGCCCCGACCAGCAGGGCGGCTTCGACCTGGCCGACAGCTACGTCTACGACGAGGCCGAGTGCTTCCTGGGCGACCCCGGCCAGGTCACCCCGGCCTTCCCCAAAGAGCCGGGGCGCTTCCGGGTGCTGCTGGGCCCCGCCGACTCGGCGCGTATGCCGGCCTGCGCGGGCGACGCGGGCGGCTACCCGTGGCGCTGGGGCATCAACGGGCCCCTCGCCCCGGGCGAGACCCGCGAGGTGGTGGGCTACCTGCTCCTGCGCACGCCGGGGCCCCTGGCGCTCCAGGCCGGCGCCATCCACGAGTACGTGGACTACATGGGCCGCGATCTGGCCGGCGCGACGGTCACGGTCGGCCCCGAGCGGCAGGCGCCCGCCCCCGCCGCCTACGACGCGGCGCTGCGCCCCCTGGCCCACGTCTACAGGCTCGGCGAGGTGCCCGACAACCTGCTGGCGCGCACGGCCAACCCCGCCGCGGTCGCCCGTGGAGCCTACGTTGGGAGCTTCCCCTGGGCGGGCGAGCTGCGCGACTGGGGCGAGGGCGGGCCGCTGCCAGGGGCCCCCGAGCTCGTGGACCGCTTCGTGATCGAGCAAACCCGGGCCTTTGTCGCCCCGGTCGCCGGCACCTACACCTTCCAGCTCGCCAGCGACGACGGCGGCTGGCTCTGGGTGAACGGCAGGCTGGTGGTCAGCCACCCGGGCCTCCATGACGCCTCGACCCCCGCCACCGGCACCGTCGAGCTCGCGGCGGGCCGCCACGTCCTCGCCTTCAAGATGTTCGAGCGCAGCGGTGGCGCTGCCGCGGGCTACAGCGTACGCGCCCCGGGGTCGGCCGAGTTCATCACCCCCGCCGACGGGCTGGCCGCGGGCGAGCGCCTGGGCGCCACCTTCCGTCGGCTGGAGGGCCTGGCCATCGCGGCCGACGACCTGGGCGGGAGCGGTGTGGCGCGCCTGCGCGTGTCCCTCAACGGGGGGCCGTGGCAGGAGCAGGCGGGGCCGCTGCTCGAGCTTGGGCCCTTCGCGCCGGGCGCCCACACCGTGCGCTACGTGGCCGTGGACGGCGCGGGCAACAGCTCGCCCGAAGGCGTCATCAGCTTCAGGATCGACCCCGACCTCGTGGTCATGAGCACCCACCTGCCGGCGATCACGCGCTGACGCTCGCCTGGGGTCAGGGCTCGCTGGCGCTCGCCTGGGGTGAGGCTGGCTCGCTGACGCTCGCGCGCTGAGGTGATCCGCACAGGGCAGCACCGAGGGCTTTCACCCGGCGAGCGCAGCGAGCCCTCACCCCGGCGAGGCGCAGCCGAGCCTCACCCCGCGAGCGGAGCGAGCGTCACCCCGGCGCGCGAACGTAGCGAGCAAGCCGTCACCGCTGCTTAAAGATCGACAGGTGCAGCCGGGCCTCGTGGCCGCAGGAGGCGCAGGCGCCGTCGCTGAGGCCGACGAGGCGAGTGACGCCGTTGGCGCGGGCGATCAGCGTGTTGTGGCAGACCGGGCAGCGGGTGGGCTGGTTGGGCTCGGCGCCGTAGACGTGGTGCAGGCCGGCCTCGTGGCCGAGGCGGCGGGCGCGCATGGTCGAGGCGGCCGTCTCGCTGCCGGCGTCGCCGGGCAGCACGTGCCAGGGCGTGTGCTCGCCGAGGCGCTCCTTGATCCAGCCGGCGAGGGCCCGCAGCTCGTCGGGGTCGTCGTTGACCCCGTGGTGGACGCGGGTGGTCACCTCGAGGTGGCAGCCCCAGCGCGCGCGGGCCCGCTCGGCCACGGCGAGGACCTGGCGCCAGTCGGGCAGGCCGCCCAGGCGGGCGTAGCTGGCCTCGCTGAAGCCGCGCAGGTCGAGGCTCATGCCGTCGAGGTAGTGGCCGATCTGGTCGAGGGCCTCCTCGGTCATCGCCCCGGTGGTGACGATGGCCGTGTAGCGGCTGGCGGCGCGGCTCAGCTGGAGCAGGCCGCGGGCGTACTCGTGGTTGACCGCCGGCTCGCCGAAGGCCCAGACCACGCCGCGGCACAGGCGCTCGAGGGCGAAGGTGGCCGCCCGGTCGGCGTCGAGCTTGCGCCGCTTGGCCGGGTCGTCGGGGACCGCGCCGTAGGGGCCGCGGCCCTGATCGGCCACGGTGGCGTAGCCCCAGCCGCCGATCGCCAGCACCAGCGAGTCGGGGAAGAAGTGCCAGAGGCGGTGGTCCTCGATGGGGCCGATGGCCGCCCCGGCGATCAAGCCGTGGTTGAGCAGGGCCACGCCCCCCTGCGCGCCCTCGCGCACGAGACAGCGGCCCGCCACGCCAGGCGCCAGGCCGCAGCGCCACTGGCAGGCGAGGCAGACCGTCGCGCCGTCGTCGCCGGGGGTGACCAGGTCGGCTAGCTCCAAGTCGTTCGCCATGGCGCTCCTGCCGGCTCGCGGGTGCCTGGCATTTTGCACACCCGTCGAGTATAATGCGAGGGTCTGCGCGGGGGCGATCCCCTCCGAACAGATGTCTCTGCTCTAGACTATAGTATACGCGCAGTGCGCGGCATCGCCGCAGCGCAGCCCCGAGAACCTGATGAACGAGACACCGCTGCGGCCTGGTGTCGGCGCGGAGCCGCCTGCGCCCGCCCACCCCGACCAGGCCCCGGGCGAGCATAGCCAGTGGGAGGCGGAGCACGTCAGGCCGGTCGAGCGCCCGCTCCGCGTGCGCGGCGTCGTGCGCGAGCTGCTCGAGACGGCCCTCTTCATCCTGCTGGTCTTCTTCATTGTGCGCGGCATCGTGCAGAACTTCAAGATCGAGGGCTCGAGCATGGAGCCCACCCTGCACACCGGGCAGTACATCCTCGTCAACAAGCTGGTCTACTTCCACTTCGACCTCAACGCCCCCCTGCGCCTCATGCCCGGCCAGGAGGAGCTCCCCCAGCGCATTATCTACCCGTTCCACCAGCCCCAGCGCGGCGACATCGTCGTCTTCGAGTATCCCCGCGACGTCGCGAAGGACTATATCAAGCGGGTGATCGGCCTGCCGGGCGACCAGGTGGAGATCCGCGACGGCCAGGTTCTGGTCAACGGTGCGCCCCTCGACCAGCCCTACCTCGGGGGCGCTCAGACCTACTGCGTCGCCGGCTACGCCTGCCAGGGCGGGGCGATCACGGTGCCCCCCGGCGAGATCTTCGTGATGGGCGACAACCGGCTCAACTCGAGCGACTCGCGCGAGTGGGGCCCCCTGCCCCTCGACCGCGTCGTCGGCCAGGCCTGGCTGATCTACTACCCCGTGGCCGACTGGGGCCTGGTGCCCCACCACGACTACGCCGCGCCCGCCCCCGTAGCCCAGGCCCCCTGATGCACGTCGCGATCAACGCCCACCTGCTCGCCCACACCCGCTCGTTCCGCCGCGCCGGCGTCTCGCACTACATCGAGCAGGTGCTCATCCACCTCGGTAGGCTCGACCGGGCGAACCGCTACAGCGTCTACACCACGCGCGGCCTCGACAGCCGGGCCCTCGGCCTGCCGCCCAACTTCCGCGTGGTGCCGAGCCGCCTGCCCACGATCAACCCCCGTGTGCGCATCCCCTGGGAGCAGCTGCTCGCCCCGCTGCTCGCCCGGCGGGTCCGCGCCGACGTGTTCCACGGCGTGCTCAACGTGCTGCCCCTGGCCGGGACCGTGCCCGGCGTGGTGACGATCCACGACCTGGCCTTTATCCGCTTCCCGCAGACCTTCAGGGCCTACAACCGGGTCTACCTCGACTTCGCCACCCGGCTGAGCGCCCGCCGGGCCGCCCGGGTTCTGGCCGTCTCGGAGAACACGAAGCGCGAGGTGGTCGAGATCCTCGGCGTCCCCCCTGAGCGCGTGGTGGTCACGCCCAACGCCGTGCGCGAGCACTTCCGCCCGCCCGCGCCGGCGGCCCTGGCGGCCTTCCGTGTCGCGCGGGGCCTGCCCGAGCGCTTCGTGCTCTACGTCGGCACCCTCGAGCCGCGCAAGAACCTGCCCACCCTGCTGGAGGCCTACGCCGAGGTGGCGCGCCGCCACGACGCGCCGCTGCTCGTCGGCGGCGGCAAGGGCTGGCTTTACGACCAGGTCTTCCGGCGCCTGGAGGAGCTGGGCCTGCGCGAGCAGGTGAAGTTCGTGGGCTATATCGAGGAGGAGGAGCTGCCCCTCTGGTACGCCGCGGCGACGGTCTTCGTCTTCCCGTCGCTCTACGAGGGCTTCGGCATGCCCCCGCTTGAGGCCATGGCCTGCGGCACGCCCGTGGTCACCTCCGACAGCTCGAGCCTGCCCGAGGTGGTCGGCGACGCCGGCCTGATGGCGCCGCCCCGCGACGCGGCGGCCTTCGCCGCGGCGATCGACCGGGTGCTGAGCGACGCCGAGCTGCGGCACGAGCTGCGCGAGCGCGGCCTGGCCCGGGCCAAGGCGTTCGACTGGCACGTAACCGCCGAGCGCACGCTCGCGGCCTACGCGGCGGCGGCCGGGCGCTGTTGACTCCACCCCCGGCTCAGGTATAATGCACATGCCGTGCGTACGTGTGTTGTACCGTGGCCTCGGCGACCGGCCACGCGCCCGTGGCAAACGGCGACCGACCAGGGAAGGAGATCGCTATGTTCGGCCTGGGCTGGGGTGAGCTGTTGATCATTCTTGTTATCGTCATCGCCGTCTTCGGCGCCGGGCGCCTGGCTGGCATCGGCGGCGCCCTCGGCGGCAGCATCCGAGAGTTCAAGAAGGCGGTGAAGGAGGACGAGTCCCCCGCCGCCAGCGGCGAGGTGAAGGCCGAGGGCGAGACCAAGGCCTGACGCCGCGCGCCAGCAGGTGTTTGTCGAGGGGCGGTGTAGGGGCGCAGCGCGCTGCGCCCCTACACCGCCCCTTGTCTGGATGATATGGCAGAAGACTATTTCGACCGCGCGACGATCGTGGTGCGCTCGGGCCGCGGCGGCGACGGCGCGGCGACCTTCCGGCGCGAGAAGTTTGTGCCCCGCGGCGGCCCCAACGGCGGCGACGGCGGGCGTGGCGGCCACGTCTACCTGGTGGCCGACCCCGACATGAACACGCTCCTGGCCTTCCGCTACGAGCGCAAGTTCGGCGCCGAGGGCGGCGGCAACGGCCAGAAGAACCGCATGACCGGGCGCCAGGGCAAAGACCTCGAGGTGCGCGTGCCCGCCGGCACCGTGGTCAGGGCCACCATCGCCGGCGAGCCCTACGAGGTTGACCTGGCCCGCCCCGGCCAGCGCCTGCTCGTCGCTCGCGGCGGCCGCGGCGGTCTGGGCAATGTGCACTTCACCACCTCGGTGCGCCAGGCGCCCCGCATCGCCGAGCTCGGCGAGCCCGGGCAGGAGCTGACCCTCGAGCTCGAGCTGAAGCTGATCGCCGACGTGGGCCTGGTCGGCTTCCCCAACGCCGGCAAGTCCACCCTGCTCTCGGTGATCAGCGCCGCGAAGCCCAAGATCGCCAACTACCCCTTCACCACGCTCCAGCCCAACCTGGGCCTGGTGGACGTGGGCGAGCGCGACCGCTTCGTGGTCGCCGACATCCCCGGCCTGATCGAAGGCGCCCACGCGGGCGTCGGTCTGGGGCACGACTTCCTGCGCCACGTCGAGCGTACCCGCGTGCTGATCCACGTCGTGGACGCCGCCGGGGTGGACGGGCGCGACCCCGCCGACGACTTCCGCCAGATCAACGAGGAGCTGCGCCTCTACCAGCCCGCCCTGGCCGAGCGCCCCCAGGTTGTAGCCCTCAACAAGGTTGACCTGCCCGAGGCCCGCGAGAACCTGCCCCGCCTGCGCCGCGAGCTCCATGCGCCGGCCGACGACCTCTTCCCGATCGCCGCGGCGACCCGCGAGGGCGTGGACGAGCTGCTGCGCCGCGTGGCCGGGCTGCTGCGCGAACTGCCGGCGCCCGCGCTCGAGCCGGTCGAGGCCGACGAGCCGCCCCTCACCTGGCCGCTGCCCGAGGTGGACGAGAACCAGTTCACAGTCGAGCGCGAGGGCGAGCGCTGGCGCGTGCGCGGCGTGAAGATCGAGCGCCTGATGAAGATGACCAACTTCGCCCAGCCCGAGGCCGTTGATCGCATGCAGCGCGTGCTCGACGCCACCGGCATCAGCCAGGCCCTGGTGGACGCCGGCCTCCAGGAGGGCGACCTGGTCGCCATCGGCGATACCGAGCTCGAGTGGGACAGCCTGCGCTTCGAGTAGACCCTAGGGGCCATTCCCGCCCGCCACGACCTCGAGCACGCACGAGACGACCGCGCTCACGGCGCCCTCGTCGTCGAGGATGGGGAAGAGGACCTGCTCCACCCGGGCCCGCTGCCTGATGGCGCCCCGGGAGCCGCCGGCGTCGCCGAAGTCGAGCGTGACCGTAGGGACGCGCACCACCTCGCCGGCGTAGGCCTTCGCGTAGAGGGCGGCGTGGCCCTGGGCGATCATAAACGGGTCGGTCAGCACGTTGAACTCGCCCGCGCCATAGTCGCGGGAGGGCGCGCCGAGCAGCCGCCTGTTGGTCTCGTTCATGCGGAACGAGAAGCCCTTGCGGTCGAAGAGCTGCAGGGCCAGGGGCGCGTGCTCGAAGAGGCCCTCGCTCAGCTGGGCCGCCGTACTCAGCGCCTGGCGGGTGGCGTAGGCGTCGCCGATGTCCTCGGTGAAGCAGACCACGGCCTCGACCAGGCCCTGCTCGTCGAGGATCGGGACCAGGTCCTGGTTGAAGCGGATCGTCTTGCGGATCGTCTGCCAGGTGTTGGCGCTAAGGGCCAGGTCGAGGGACTGGTCGGTCAGGTGGACGGCCTCGCCCGCGTAGGCGCGCTGGTAGTCCTCGCTGGCGCCCGAGACCACCTGGAGCGGGTCGGTGAGCACATTGTAGGTGCCCACGCTGTAGCTGACGTCGGGCAGGCCCAGGAGCTCGCGCTGGGCCTCGTTCATGCGCTGGGTGAAGCCCTCGCGGTCGAAGATCTGGATGCTGAGGGGCGAGCGATCGAAGAGGGTCTCGTTCAGGCGCTGCGTCCTGCGCAGCTCCTCCTCGACGCGCAGGCGCTCGGCCCGCTCGCGGCCGAGCAAGCCGTAGACCGAGCTCAGCTCGGCGGCCTGGCGCTGGAGCCGGGCCTCAAGGTCCGCAATGCGAGCCCGTAGCGATGCGTCCCGGTCGTCCTCGTCGTCGCTCCGGTCGGGGTTAGAGGGAGCCATTGGTGCCTCGTCGTAGGACAAAGATGCTGAGGGGCTACTACTCTATCACATTCGCGCCCCCGCGAATAGCCGGGAATCAGACCGATCTTTGGGGTAGCATGCCCGTTCGAAAAAGCCCTGACACTCTGTGGCTTGACATAGCGTCGCGAGCTGCTATAATCAGAACGCGTGTTTAGCATTTTTGTGCCGCATACCCCTTCATGCAGCCCATTGCCGTTATCGGCTCGCCGAACAGCACCACGGCCTTCACGGTCGACATCCTGGAGACGGCCCGCGACCGGGCCCTCGACCACGCCTGGGTGACGTTCGAGGTGGTCGAGCGTTTCAACGGCAAAGCCTACCGCAAGCGAGCCCTCTGCCAGCTGGGCGGGATCGTCACGCGCAACCGCTGGCACGAGGACCCGGTGATCCGCTCGGTGATCAAGCACCAGGGCGCCCTGCCGGCCCTCTCCGGCGAGAGCGACCTGACCAGCGCCCAGCTCACGGCTCTGGGTGTATTCCTGCTGGAGGACGACGGCCGGGTGCGGCGGCGCACCACCCTTGCGACGCCACCTCCGAGCGGCACGCCGGTCTTCCCGGCCACCGCCGAGGCCCTGCAGGCCCTGGTCCACACCGAGCCGGGCATCTTCTACGCGGGCACCTCGCCCGGCGACGGGCTGCCCGTGCCGCTGACCCTGCGCCACTTCGGGGCCACAGACGCGGGCGGCTTCGGCGAGGCCGTGATGATGGGCATCTTCGGCCAGACGCGCAGCGGCAAGTCAATCCTGGCCTCGCAGATCCTGGCCGGCTTCGCCGCCAACCCCCAGCTCGGCGTGCTCGTGCTCGACCCCCAGGGCGAGTTCGGGCGCGACCGCTTCGCCGCCGGCGACCACAGGGTGGACTTCAGCGTCAGGCGCCTGCTGGGCGGTCTGCGCCAGGCCCGCAAGGTGACGGTGACCACCACAGACGAGGTGGCCCTCGAGGGCCCCGAGGCGTTCACCGAGACGCTGCGGCGGGCCGGCTTCTTCGAGAGCCTGGGCTTCAAGGGCGCGAGCAAGGAGCGCGAGGCCAGCGAGCGCCTGGCCGGCCTGCTCGCCGAGCTGAGCGACGCCGAGGGCAAACGCCGCCCGATCCGCGACCTGCGCGGCGCCGACCTGCCCCTGCTGGTGAAGGATCTGGCCCGCTTCGCCGACGTGATCTACGCCAGCCGCCCCGGCACTACCCCCGGCGAGGGCCAGCGCGCCCAGGACGTGCTCGCCCGCTACCAGCTCGACGAGGTGCGCCTCAAGCGGGTCTGGGCCCAGTCCCTCACCGCGTTCCGCACCGACGGCGGCCGGGCGCCCCTTTCGCAGCTGATCCAGCGCGTGCTGACCGAGCGCGAGGTGGTGGTGCTCTCGTTTAGCCAGGAGGGCGCCCACGACGCGGTGCCCTACTTCCTGCTCAACGAGATCCTGACCCGCCTGCGCCACGTGATCCACCGCAGCTTCAACGGCGGCCAGCAGTCGAACGCCCTGGTGGTGCTCGACGAGGCCCACCTCTTCGCGGGCGAGCACGCGGGCGAGAGCAGCGACGGCGCCCGCACGCGCACGCTGCTGGCCCAGAGCGTGCGCATGACCGGCAAGTACGGGGTGGGCTGGATGTTCATCACCCAGACCCTGCACGACTTCGACAAGACCATCCTGCGCCAGCTCCAGGTGAAAGCCTTCGGCCAGGGCTTCAAGCTCGGCGCCGACCGCGAGTACGTCGAGACCGAGCTGGGCAAGGAGGGCTTTGCCCGCTACTGCTCGCTGCCCGACCCCAAGCGCACCGGGCGCTACACCTTCATGCTCACCGGCCCGATCGTGGCCCTCGGCTCGCTCGGCACGCCCCTCGTGCTCCAGGGCTTCCGCTCCTCCGAGGACCTGGTGCGCGCCAACCCCCACTGCTTCAGCGGCTGAGGGCGCGGGCCACGCGTGGCCGCCCCGGCTCAGTTATGCGCTATACTGTGCGGGCGCGCCGCGCCCCTGCGGCCCGCCCCTACACACAGCGGTAGCACACCTATGGCAGAGCAGACGAGCGGCGCCGCGCCGCCCGAGCCCCCGCGCGACCGGCTGGTCGAGACCAAGCACCGCGTGGTCGTCGGCGGCCGCGAGCTGCGCTACACCGCCACCGCCGGCACGATCGTCCTGCGCGAGGAGTCGAGCAAGGACGGCGAGGGCGGCCCGAAGGTCGAGCCCGAGCAGGCCAGGGCCGCGATCTTCTTCGTGGCCTACACCCTCGACGGCGTGGCCGACCGGCGCACGCGCCCGGTCACCTTCGCCTTCAACGGCGGGCCCGGCTCGTCGTCGGGCTCTCTGCACCCCGGCCTTGTCCGCCCCAAGGTCGCGCCGATGGACGACGCGGGCCGCCCGCCCCCGCCGCCCTACAGGCTGGCCGACAACGAGCACAGCCTGCTCGAGGTCAGCGACCTGGTCTTCATTGACCCGGTGAGCACCGGCTACAGCCGGGTGCTGCCGGGCGAGGCGGCGGGGCAGTTTCACGGCTTCAGGCGCGACATCGAGGCCGTCGGCGACTTCATCAGGCTCTACACGACCCGCTACGGGCGCTGGGTCTCGCCCAAGTTCCTGGCCGGCGAGAGCTACGGCACCACCAGGGCCGCCGGCCTGGCCGGCTACCTGCAGGACCGCCACGGCCTCTACCTCAACGGTCTGATGCTGATCTCGGCGGTGCTCAGTTTCCAGACCCTCGAGTTCGAGCCTGGCAACGACCTGCCCTATATGCTCTTCCTGCCCAGCTACACGGCGACGGCCTTCTACCACGGGGCCCTGCCCGACGAGCTGCGGGGCGACCTGCGGGCCGCCCTGGCCGAGGCCGAGGGGTTCGCCCTGGGCCCGTACGCGACGGCGCTGCTGCGCGGCAGCGCCCTGCCAGACGACGAGCGCGAGCAGATCGCGGCGCGCCTGGCCCGCCTGACCGGCCTGAGCCCCCAGTTCGTGGCCCGCTGCGACCTGCGGGTGCGCGACGACCGCTTCGTGAAGGAGCTGCTGCGCGAGGCGGGGCGCACAGTCGGCCGCCTCGACAGCCGCTTCAAGGGGATTGACCGCGACGCGGCGGGCGAGCGGGCCGAGTTCGACCCGAGCCTCGCGGCGATCGTCGGCCCGTACACCGCAGGGCTCAACGACTACGTGCGCGGCGAGCTGAAGTTCGAGAGCGACCTGCCCTACGAGGTCCTCACCGACCGCGTGCTGCCCTGGCGCGCCGACCACGAGAACCGCTTCATTGACGTGGCCGAGACCCTGCGCGCCGCCCTGAGCCGCAACCCGCACCTGCGCGTCCACGTCGCCAGCGGCTACTACGACCTGGCGACGCCCTACTTCGCCACCGACTACACCATCAGCCACCTGGGCCTCGATCCGAGCCTGCGCGGCAACGTGCGCGTGAGCTACTACGAGGCGGGGCACATGATGTACATCCACAGGCCCTCGCTGGCGAAGCTGCGGGGCGAGCTGGGCGCGTTTGTGCGCGAGGCGGGGGGCATGGGGTAGCGCGCCGCCCTGGCGTGGCTTTGCTGAAAGGCGCTGAGACGTGATGAGCGACGGCTATAGCGTCCCCGCGACGCGGGGCGACGTGCGCGTGGGCGGCACGCGGCTGAGCTACCTCGACTGGGGTGGCGCCGGGGCGCCGGCTTTGCTGCTGCACGGGATCACCAGCAGCGCGGCGACGCTCTGGCGGGCCGCGCCGGCCCTGGCCGCCCTTGGCCTGCGGCCGATCGCCCTGGACATGCCGGGCCACGGCGCGAGCGAGGTGAGCCCGGCCCACGACATTGATACGGTCGCCGGCCTGGCGGGCGGGGCTATCGCCGCCCTGGGCCTGGCCCGGGTGACGCTGATCGGCCACTCGTGGGGCGGCGCGACGGCCCTGGCCCTGGCCGGCCCCGGGCGCCCCCCCCGCCCCGCCCTCGCCCGCGCGGTGCTGCTCGACCCGGCCCTCGCCATTGACCCGGCCAAGCGCCCGACGCTGCTGCC
>DAOLDO010000114.1:0-11392 GCA_035327325.1 Chloroflexaceae bacterium
GTGCAGGATGATGTGGACCGCCGGGGCGTTGTGCTCGGGGATCGCCCGCGACGGCAGGTCCATCCCCGCCATGAGGCACATGGTCTCCATGCGGGCCAGGGTGTCGCGGGCCGTGTTGGCGTGGACCGTGGTCATCGAGCCGTCGTGGCCCGTGTTCATCGCCTGGAGCATGTCCATGGCCTCGCCGCCGCGGCACTCGCCCACGACGATCCGGTTGGGCCGCATGCGCAGCGAGTTGATCACCAGGTCTCTGATGCTGATCTCGCCCTTGCCCTCGAGGTTGGCCGGGCGCGACTCGAGGGTGACCACGTGGCGCTGCTGCAGCTTCAGCTCGGCGGCGTTCTCGATCGTGATGATCCGCTCGTCGTCGGGGATGAACGACGAGAGCACGTTGAGCAGGGTCGTCTTGCCCGAGCCGGTGCCCCCGGCCACCACCACGTTCAGCTGGGCCACCACGCAGGCCCGCAGGAACTCGGCCGCCTCGGGGGTCAGGGCCCCCTTGGCGATCAGGTCGTCCACCATCAGGGGCTGCTTGGAGAACTTACGGATGGTGAGCGACGGCCCGTTCAGGCACAGGGGCGGGATGATCGCGTTCACGCGCGAGCCGTCGGGCAGGCGCGCGTCCACCATGGGCGACGAGTCGTCGCAGCGGCGCCCGAGGGGCGCGATGATCCGGCTGATGATCCGGCGCACGTGCTCGTCGTCCACGAAGGTGACGCCCGTCTCGGCCAGCCGGCCGGCCCGCTCGACCCAGACCTGCTTGGGGCCGTTGACCATGATCTCGGTCACGCTCTCGTCGGCCAGGAACTGCTCGATCGGGCCGTAGCCGAGGATGTCGGCCTGGGCCATGTGGACCAGGCGCGCCCGCTCGCGCTCGGAGACGACCCGGCCCGACTGCTCGACCAGCTCGTTGGTGATCGCGACGATGCGCTGCAGGAAGTAGTCTGGCTCGCTGTCCAGCTTGCTGCGCGGCGGGTCGGGCTCGGCGAGCAGCCGCTGCTGCACCGTCTGGACGAAGTCGTGGTCGTCGCGGCTGGGGATGGCGGCGGGCGCCGCCGGCGCGACGGGCGGGGGCGGCGCCATCCCGGCCACGGGGCTCTCGGCCTCGGCGGGGCGGGCCGCGCTCTCGCTCTTCTCGTTCTGGTTACGGCCAAGGCGCAGGCGTACCATCTGCTTGCTCGCTTTCCCTTGATCCGGCGGCCCCTACGGGCCCGCCGACAGCCCTACGCCCCCCGACGGGCGAACTTGAAGAGGCCCGGCCGCGCGTCGCCCTTGCGCGTCGCCCCGCGCCGCGCGTCCTCGGCGGTGAGCGCGATGGTCGAGACGTCGTCGCCGGCCAGGCGGGTGGCGATGCGCAGGATGTTCTGGGCCGCCCAGCTCTTCGGGTGCGAGATCACCAGGGGCACGCCCCGGTTGATGCTGTGGGTCACCGGCATGCCCTCGCTGGGGATGTTCGCCGCCACAGGGTGGTGCAGGTGCTGCTGCACGTCGTCGAGCGAGATGCCCTCGACGCTGGGGAAGCGGTTCAGCACGATCATCACATGGCCCGTGACCATCTCCTGGCGCTGGGTGAACTCGAGCAGGCGCTTGGCGTTGCGCAGGGTCGGCAGCTCGGGGGTGGTCACCAGCAGCACCTCGTCGGCGCGGCGCAGCAGGGTCTCGGTCACCTCGTCGAGGAAGGTCCAGGTGTCCACCACCACGAAGCTGTAGCGCTCGCGCAGCTTGTCGAGCACCGCGCCCACAGACGCGCCGTCCACGCTGGCGGCGGCGTCGGGCTCGGGGGGCGCCAGCAGCACGTCAACGCCCGAGTCGTGCTTGCAGACCACCCGGGCGAGCATGGCGTCGTCAATCTCGTGGGCGACGCCGGTCAGGTCCAGCAGGCTGTACTTCGAGCGCAGGTTCAGGTGTACGCCGATGTCGCCGAACTGGAGGCTGCAGTCCACCAGGGCCACGCCCGAGCCGCTCACCTCGCGCAGGGCCACGGCCAGGTTGCTCGCCACCATGGTCGTGCCCACGCCGCCCTTGGGCGCGGTGACGACGATCAGCTTGCCGCGCTGGGCGCCCTGGGCCCCGGCCTGGCCGGCCTGCCTGCGCTCGGCGGCGGCGGCCCTGGCCTGGCGCGCGGCCGCCAGCAGGTCGCCCAGGGCCACGGGGGTGCTCAGCACGTCGCGCGTGCCCGCGGCCATCAGGCGGCGCAGGGCCGCCAGGTCGGGGTCGGGGGTGACGACGACGCAGAAGGTGTCGGGCGCGGCGGCCAGCACCTGGCGCACGCAGATCTCGGCCTGCCCGAGCTCGCGGTCAATGATCACCAGGTCGGGGCGCAGGCGCCTGGCCAGCTCGCCGGCCTGGCTGACCAGGGCCACCCGCTCGAGCAGCTCGATCTCGCTCGAGGCGCCCAGCCGGCCGATCCACTCCTGGTCAATGCGCTCGGGCGCGGTGACGACGAGGGTCCGCACGCGGGGCTCAGCGTTAGTCATTGTCGTGTTCCTGTCCAATCGTAGGGGCGCTGCGCGCCCGGGTCGTTCGTCTGCTGAGAGCGGGCACAGCATGGAGGGCGAGCCGCCCCGCCGGGGCGTCTTTACCCCTTGCCGTCAGTCGGCCGAGCCCCTAGGGCGCGTTGCCGGTGGTCTCGGGGCCGCCGCCGTCGCCCCCCATCAGGCGGATCAGATCCTCGTTGGTCACCGGGCTCACGTCGAAGGGCTCGTTGTCGAGGGGCGATCGCAGGGCCAGGTCAATCGTGCCGCCGCTGTCCTTGACCTTCTTGACCATCACGGCGTCGGAGGGGTCGAGCTCGAGCAGCAGGGCCGTCGGCGGCGGGTTCGGGTTGTCCTGGCTCGGCGGCCCGGTCAGGATGCGCACCACGCGGGCGTTCTGCACCGTGTAGCCGGTGACGGGGCCGCCGGCCTGCTCGGCGCTGGCGACGAGGTCCTGGAACGAGAGCAGCAGGTCCACCCGGTCGTCCTCGACGAACAGGCCGGTGGTCGAGAACAGGTCAACGATCGGGAATGCGATCACGGTCTTGCCCGGCGCGATCGTCTCGCTGAGCGATCCGGCCTCGTTGCCGTAGAGCGAGCTCTCGCGGAAGAAGTCGCCCTGGGCCAGGGGCTCGCTCAGGATGCGTCCGGCGAGCAGCTCGGGGTCGGTGAGGGCCGAGGCGGGCGTCAGGCCCAGGGGGAACTCCTTCAGCTCGATGTCGGCCGCGGTGAGGGTGGTGCTGCGCTCGAGGCTGCGGGCGGCCACGGGCACGGCGACGGTCTCGACCTCCGGCACGGCCTGCTGGGCCTGGGCGATCGCCGCCTGGGTCGCGGCGTTCTGTCGCTGGAGCAGGTAGTAGCTGAGGCCGCCGGCGCTCACGGCGCAGACGAGGGCGAGCGAGATCCAGATCCAGCCTTTCGCGCGAGCCATGGTCGTGTTCTCCTGCCTTGTGTGAAGGGCGTGCTGTGCTGAGGTCTAGGTCGGCCTTCGGATGTGGTCTCAGTCGTTCCAGGGGATCAGGCGGGGCTGCATGCCGCCGAGCACATCGCCCGGCGCGAGCAGGCCCGAGATGGCCCGGCCCCGAATCTGATTGGAGTCGATCGCGGTGATGATGAAGTTCGCGTATCCGAGAGCGTAGACGTACTCGCTAACGTTCTTGCTATTATTCTGGTTCGGCTTGATTGTTAGGTAGTACCAAAGCCACTGAGTCTTGCCGAAGCTATTGGTGATTTGGACACGCAGATAGTAGTTGCGGTTAGGTGTGGCATTGGCCCCGACCCTAATCTGCAACTTCGGACCAGTTCGCGTGTCTACTAGAGCGGCTGTGATGCCAGTTGGCTGCATGAGGGTCTGGTTCATATCACCCTGGAACCACTTGATTGACCAGTTAACGTTCGAAACCTTTAAATCGCTAGCGATCGGTGTGTCATTCAGAACGTTACCGACAGGACGCAAAATTACAGGACGTTCAATCGTTACATCGCCGTTGGTTTTTAACACTACCGGGTCGTAGGTAATTGTCCCAGGAATGTAGGCAAAAAAATCCTTCTGGTTAACAGGGTCGCTTGGGTCTAGCGCAAAGAAGGCGTACTGCCCACGCCGCTGTTTGCTGATTGTGTCCTCAGTCTCAAGGTAGATTGTGCCGACACTCGGGCTGAAAGGCTTGGGCAGCGAGTAGGGAATAGTAACGGTCTCCGTGATGACCGTAGTCGTACCGTCCGAACCTATGACTGTCATCGTAGTCTCCTCCTCCGCCTCACAGGTGGCCGTTTCGGTCTGACTCACCATAAATCGTCTTTGAACTTCTCCCGAAGTGCCGCCACTGGCGGCGCTCCAATCGCTCGCGCCCTCTGTACCGAAGGCGAGCCAGGAGCTGCCATCGTTCCAAGAGATCTTGGGCTTGTTCCAATCGCCCGGTGGGAGCGACAAGAAAGCTCGTGTTCGGAAGTTTGACAGGTAGTTGTTGGCTCCGGTGGCGTTATTCTCTAGAGGTTTCGCTGCGATAGTGTACTTCAGGAGCTGGTCTTCGCCGAATTCCACATCCTCGTCGCCCGCATCATTGTAGGAACCCTTGGTAAGAAAGAACTCCTCATAGCCGTTGAGATCGCATATAGGGTCGCTGCTCGGAAATGGCGGGCTGGAGGTATAGAAGTCCCCGGCACTTGGTGGATTAAGATTTATTGAACTGCTCGGGAACCTAACGGTAAAGTCTGTATCGAAGTATACCGTTCCGTTATAGACAAGTGTGGTGACAATATCGCCCACGTTGTAGCGACGATCAAATGCGTCAATAATATTGCCCGCACTGACGCCGTCGATATACGCCAACTGAGTTCCCGGCTCGATCGGCGGCCCTCCACTATAGCCATTAATGATCTGATACGTCAGGCGATCCTTTTCAGTATTAACAGTGTTGTCGGGCGTCAAACCATTATAGTATTCAGGATCGCCGGTAGTAACATTACGCATATCGAGCAACACGGCGCCACGGAAGCTAGTGCCTCCGACGTTTGGACTCGCACCAGTACCAGCTAGCTCTGTCTCCACACCCGGATTGGGGCTACTTAGAATAGCGCTGAGCATTGCATTGCTGACAGGTCGTGTGATGGTGCCGGACGGCATGGAGGCTGGCGTAGGGGGCTGACGGTAAACGCCCTTACCATTCTCAGGGGTGCCCGGATAAAACCCCGTTCCCCAGTCATACCACTCGTTCAGTTCGCTTGTATCCTGCCTGGCGAGAATGTCACGCACAACGAGTGAGTTCTGTCGCGGACCGCAGTTCTGGTTGCTGATAGGCAAGTCGGTCGAGATGCAGTACTCGATCTCTGGGTTTGATCGACCCTGATTGTTATAACTAATGGGGAGGTTGTCATTCTCGTAGGCGCGCCAGCGGGCCACGGCGAAGGGTGTGCCACCGCCGCCGGCCGTGGCGTCGCAGCGGGCGCGGGCGGCCACGGTGTACTCGGGCTGGCCGAGCAGGCCCATGAAGTAGGCGAAGGCCGGGCTGCGCAGGGCCACGCGCACCTGGGGGCCAGGGGCTGTGCCAGCGACATTAACACCGATCTCGAGGCCGCGGGTCAGGCCCTCGCCGCTGCCCTCGTTCGGGCCGTAGACCTCGGCGACGGCGGCGTAGCTGAGGGTGCCGGGGGCGTTGGCCGCGCCGCCGGGGGTCGCGCCAAGGTTCTCGGTGATCACACCCTGGGCCGCCGCCTCGGCCTCGACGTTGGTCTCGCCGAGGGCCAGCCTGTTGGCGGCGGCGAGGCAGGCGGCGTCGGCGGTGTTCTGCATAAGCCGGCGCTGCGTGTAGAGCAGGCCGCCGTCAATGGCCAGGCCGATGAGCGCGAAGAGCACGGCGAGCATGAGCACGACCACGGGCAGCGACTGGCCCTCGGTCCGCCAGAGAGATGTGGGGTGCATCGTGGGCCCCTGGTGTTACTGCTGATATTCGAAGTTGACGGACTTGCTGATCCAGATCGGGTCGCCCAGCCTGAGCATGTCGGCGAGCACGATCAGCCTGTAGGGGTAGCAGAGCGTCACCGTAGCTGGTACCCCGGCAGTGGGGTTATCCTCGGCGTCGGCCGGGACAAAGGCCGGGGTGACGCCGACCAGCCACCCCGTCCCGGCGCCCGTCGGGCAGGCGAAGGGCGTGGGCGCGGCCGCGGTGCTCCTGGCCGGGTCGAGCCGACCGAGGGCGCTGTAAGTGACCGCCCCTGCGGGGTCGGGGCAGCCGTTATTCTGGAGGGCCCGGTAGACCACGGCCTGCTCGACCGTCTGCTGGAGCGACCAGCCATTGGTCGTGCCGCAGCCGGTCGGGTTGCTCAGGTTCTTCAGCGTCGCGTAGCGCGTGCTGCGGTAGAGCGAGGCGGCGCGGGCGGCCTCGCGGGCCGCGGACGAGACCTGGACGTGGGCGTGGAGCAGGAAGCCCAGCTCGATCAGGCCGACGAGCAGCATGGCGAGCAGGGGCAGCACCAGGGCCAGCTCGGTCAGGGCCTGGGCGGGGCGGCGCGGCCGCGGGGTGAGGGTGGTCATCGCACGCTCCCCGGCTCGATGCGCGCCGCGCTCTGGGCCCGCAGCTCGATCTCGCGCTCGCCCAGGGCGCCCCAGAGGAGGGTGTGGCGCAGCTGCAGCGTGACCGAGATGGTGTCGCCGGCGCGGTAGGGGTTCGACGCGGCGGCGGGCACGTACGCGGGGGTCGTCGTGAGCTGGGCGGGCTGGATGATCGGGTTGAGGGTCGCGCTGATCACCTCGTTCATCGCGAGCTCGCGGGCGTCGTCAATGGTCGGCACCGCGTCGGTGTCGCTGGTGAGCGGCGCGGGGCCGGGGTACTGGTAGATCGCGGCGGCCCTGGCGGCCTCGCGGGCCGAGTTGCTGAGGCCCACGTAGACGCTGAGCAGGATGCCGGCCTCGAGCAAACCGACGATCAGGGCGACCAGGAGCGGCGCCGCCAGCGCGAACTCGACCATGCTCTGGCCGCGGCGCGCCGTGACTGGGTAACTTCGGGGAGCTTGCCTGGATGTGCTGTCGTGCATCGTGGTGGTCCTCGATTGCCCGGCTGGACGAGACGGCGCCGCTGCTCGGCAGGCGTGACATAAATATAGCGCCCGGCCCGTACCAGAGTTTGACACTCGTCTGAAGATTCGCGCTGAACCTTTCAAGGCGGCGTCATCCGGCGGGCGCCGGGCGCGCCGACTCTGCAACCGAGTCGTAATCTGAAGCCCTTGACTCGTTCATCTCCGCCTCACATGACATACATTGCATACCGGTACTAGCCCGAAGCCAGGACCAGCGAGCTACGCGACGGATGCATTTTTCGCCGACCTGGCTATCTCTGAGCAGCGCCAATGTTAAGTAATATTTAGAATCGAAAACAGGCCGAGGCGCCCCATGCGGGGCGCCCTCGGTCACGCAAACGGCGGTGGGGCTACGGGTCGAGCCGCACGATCACGGCCTCGTCGCCCCGCAGCTCGATCAGGCCATGGACCGGATCGCCCTCGCGGTCGAGCCGGCTGGAGAGGAGCAGGGCGCCCGCCAGGCCATCCAGCCGCAGCGAGCGCGGCTCGCCGGTCAGGTTGAGGGCCACGACGAGGCGCTGCTCGCCGTGGCTGCGCTCGTAGACGAGGCAGGCGTCGTCGCGGAACAGGATCTGGTGGGCGCCGGCGGCGAGGGCGGGCAGCTCGCGGCGCAGGGCCAGCAGCCGGCGGTGGAGGCTGAGGGTCGAGCAGGGGTCGTCGCTCTGCTGGTTGACGTTGTTCACGCTAAAGTCATCGGCCACGGGCAGCCAGGGCGCGCCGTGGGAGAAGCCGGCGCCGGGCTGCGCGTCCCACTGCATGGGGGTGCGGGCCGGGTCGCGCCCGAGGCCCAGGTAGGGGGCCAGGAGCTCGCGCAGGTCGGTGATCTGGTCGCGGGGCACCTCGGCGCCGGGCATGCCGATCTCGTCGCCGTAGTAGATCGTGGGGGTGCCGCGGGCGGTCAGCAGCAGCGTGGCCGCCACGCGGGCCTGGCCGTAGCCGGCCCTGTGGGCGATGCGCCGCGAGTCGTGGGTGCTGACGGCCCAGTTCGGCCAGCCGTGGGGCGGCATCGCGCCGAGGTACTGCTCCATCCACTCGCCGACGGCCTCGGCGCTCCAGTCGAGCACCGAGAGCTGGAGGTTGAAGGGCATGTGCAGCTGCGGCTCCGCGGGGGTGCCGTAGTAGGCCATCATGCGCTCGACGCCCAGGTAGAGCTCGCCGCCGAGCATGCGTTCGGGGAACTCGTCCACGACGCGGCGCATCTCGGCCACGAGCGGGGCCATCTCGGGGCGGTCGCGGGTGAACTCGGGGAGCAGCAGGTTGTCGGGCGGCAGGTCGGGGGTGTAGTCGGGGTTGGGCGGGTTGTCGCGCAGCCGGGCGTCCTTGATCATATGCCAGACCGCGTCTACGCGGAAGCCGTCCACGCCGCGGGCGAGCCAGAAGCGCATGGCGTCGTAGACGGCCCGGCGCACCTCGGGGTGGCGCCAGTTCAGGTCGGGCTGCTGGGGCAGGAAGGCGTGGTAGTAGAACTGGCCCGTCTCCTTGTCGTAGGTCCAGGCGCTCCCGCCGAAGCAGCCGACCCAGTTGGTGGGGGGCGAGCCGTCTGCCTTCGGGTCGGCCCAGAGGTACCAGTCGCGCTTGGGGTTGTCGCGGCTCGAGCGCGACTCGACGAACCAGGGGTGGGCGTCGGAGGTGTGGCTGGGCACGAAGTCGAGGATGACGCGCATGCCGCGGGCGTGGGCCTCGGCCAGCAGGCGGTCGAAGTCCTCGAGGGTGCCGAAGAGACCGTGGACGCCGGTGTAGTCGGAGATATCGTAGCCCGACTCGATCAGGGGCGAGGGGTAGATCGGCGAGAGCCAGAGCACGTCCACGCCGAGCCACTGGAGGTACTCGAGCTTGGCGGCGACGCCGTTGAGGTCGCCGTTGCCGTTGCCGTCGGTGTCGAAGAACGAGCGCACCCAGATCTGGTAGATCACGCCGCGCTGCCACCAGGCCAGGTCGCCGGGCGCGCGCTGCTCGGCCGTGGGCTCCCGCTCCACAGACATGACCGTGCTCCTTGTTATGTTTAGCGCCAAAACGAATGAGCATGCATAGAACGTGCCAGGGGGCACAGGCGCGGCGGCGCCGGGCCCGGCCCGCGCCTATGGTACACTTGGCGCCATGGCTGAGCCGCACTCGCTCCCGCACCGCGCCGCGCTTCTGGCCGCCCTCGTCGTCTTTGTGGTGGCCCTGCTGCCGCGCGTGGCGGTCCTCGACTGGGGCCTGCCCTACGTCGAGCATGCCGACGAACCCCACTACGTGGAGGAGGTCGTTGACATGGTGCGCGACGGCGACCCCAACCCGAACTTCTTCCGCCACCCGACCCTGGTCTTCTACATGCTCGCCGTGGTCACCAGGGCCTACGGCGAGCTGAAGGTGCGCGACGGGACCTACGCCTCGGTGGCCGAGCTGCCGAACAAGACCCACGGCTTCACGGTGGACGAGGGGCTCTACGTCTGGAACCGGGCGCTGATCGCGGTGCTCGGCGCGGCGACGGTCGCCCTGGCCTTCGTGCTGGGTCTGCGCATGTTCGGCTGGCCGACGGCCCTCGTGGCGGCGGCCCTCCTGGCGGCCTCGAAGTTTCACGTGGAGCACAGCTACTACATCGCCACGAGCGGCCCCACCGGCCTCTTCGCCACGGCCATCCTGCTCGCCGCGTGGGAGGTGGCGCGCACAGGGCGCTGGCGCGGCTACCTCGCCGGAGGCGTCGCCACGGGCCTCGCCGCGGCGACCAAGTACAACGCCGGCCTGATTGGCCTGGCGCTCGGCGTCGGCGCCCTGATCTACCTTTGGGACCGGCGGGCGGCCGCCCCCGGCCAGCCCCTTGCGCCCCTGGCAGCCCGCCAGGCGCTGCGCCTCGGGGCGGCGGCGGCCCTCTCGCTGCTGGTCTTCTTCGCCACCAACCCCTTCGCCCTGCTCGACTGGGACCACTTCTACGCCGACGTGACCGGCCAGTCAGAGATCTACGGCCTGGGCGGGGGCAATTTCGAGGGCCCCTGGAACGTCGCCGGCTACGCCGGCTTCTTCTGGCGCGAGGGGCTACGCTGGTCGGGCAGCCTCCTGCTGCTCGCCGGGCTGCCCCTGCTGCTGCGCCGGGCCCCTCGCCAGACCGCCCTGCTGCTCGCCACGGTCGCCGCCGAGCTGCTGCTGCTGCTCTCCTACACTACAAACTTCGTCCGCAACCTGCTGATCATCTACCCCGCGGTCGCCCTCCTGGCCGCCGCCGCCACGGTCGAGCTCGCCGCCTGGGTCGGCCGCCTTGTCGGCTCCAGAGCCGGGGTAGAGGGACCGCAGACCGTGGACATCAGGCCCGGCGGCCCCTCGACGGCCGAGGCCCGTCGGGCTGCCGTGGGCCGGCGCGCCACGGGAGTCGCCCTGGCCATCCTCGGCGCCCTGCTGATCATCCCCCACGCCCTCGACACCCGCTGGCTGCTCGGCTACTGGGGCTGGCCCCACACCCTTGTGCAGGCCGCCGAGGCGCTGCGGGCCCAGCCCCGCGGCATGCTGGCCGCGGTCGAGACGCGGGCCGTGCAGTGGGCGGGCGACCCGGCGGTCCACCCCGAGAACTTCCTCGGCGAGCACGGGCCCGCGTGGTACAGCGCCCGCGGCTACCGCTACCTGCTGCTCAACGACGAGCGCTACGGCCCCGACGACCAGGGGGAGTACCGGCGCCTGCTCGAGGGGGGCGAGGCCATCCTGACCATGCCGCCGCGCCGCCTCGGCCTGCAGCCTGGCCCGGGCGGGGCCGTGGTGGACCTGGGCGAGCGCCTGGAGCTGATGCCCTTCACGCGGCGCGAGGCCCGCTTCGGCGAGGTGGCCGCCCTGCTCGGCTACGAGCTGGGCCCGGGCGAGCCGCGCAGCCGGATCACGCCCCTGGAGGGCGCCGCCGAGCGCGAGTTGGCGCCGGGCCAGCCGGTGCAGATCAACCTCTACTGGCGCGCCCTCGGCCCGACCGAGGTGGACTACACCCTGTTCGTCCACGTCTACGACGCCGCGGGGGCGCGGGTCGCCCAGCGCGACCTGCCCCTGCGCTACGAGGACTACCCGACCAGCCGCTGGCGGCCGGGCGAGCTGGTGATTGACCGCGCCGACATGCCGCTCCCCGCCCTCCCGCCGGGCGAATACAGCCTGCAGATCGGCCTCTACGACGCCGCGACGGGCGCGCCCCTCCCCGCCGAGGGCGGCGCGCCCGTGGTGCTGACGACGATCAGCGTGCAGTGAGGTGTGAGTCGCTCGCTGGCGCTCGCGCTGTGAGGTGTGAGTCGCTCGCTGGCGCTCGCGCTGTGAGGTGTGACTCCGCCACGAGCACGGCCGCGAAACATTCACACCTCACACCTCACACCTCACACCTCACACCTCACACCTCACAC